>JBFJYC010000077.1:0-11955 GCA_041622815.1 Spongiibacteraceae bacterium
ATTCTTTCTGCCACATCTGAAAGCGCGGCCGGAGGCACATATCGTCAACCTGTCCAGCATGTTCGGTATCATGCCGCTACCCGGTCAGGCGCTGTACAGCGCATCTAAATTTGCCGTGCGTGGCTTTACCGAAGCCCTATGGGGTGAACTTGCCGACAGCAATGTGGGCGTCACGGTGGTTCACCCCGGCACTATTCGCAGCAATCTGATCCGCCATACCCGAATGACAGACGAATCCGCACGGCAACCCTCCGTCGCGGTGCAAGAAAAATACGGCATGGATACCGATAAAGCGGCGGCAAAGATTATTCGCGCGGTACAGAGACGGCAGAAGCGCGTGCGCGTAGGAGCGGATGCCTATTTCGCTGACTGGTTAAAAAGGCTGTCGCCGGTATTGTTTCAACAACTCGTTGGCCGGATGCTCAGAGCAGCGAGCTGAATTGTGATCCGTCGCGCCATGCCCTATCTGGTATTTCCCTTCGTCATGTGCGGCGGGCTGGCGACCACCCTATTGCTCCCGGCCCACGGCTTTGATACCGCCACTGCCGCCTTGATTGCCGTGCTGATTTTCGGCTTTGTATTGATTCCGGTGTTAGAGCGGTTACTGCCCTACCGGCCGGACTGGAATCATGCGGATGGGGACTTGGCAACGGATGTTATACATATGACGATCGGCGTTGCGATCCCGAAATTGTGGACTCCGGTTCAGGTATGGGTGCTGATCACGATAACAGGACTGGCCGCAGAGGCTGCCGGCAGTAGTCTCTGGCCGGCGCATTGGCACTGGCTGCCGGGCCTGTGTTTGATGTTAGTCATCGCTGAATTCGGTCGTTATTGGGTGCATGTTGCCGCACATAAACTGCCAATACTGTGGCGGCTGCACGCGGTACATCACAGTCCGAACCGTCTTTATTTTCTTAACGCCAACCGGTTTCATCCGCTTGAAAAACTGCTATTTCAAATTCCGGAAGTCGCACCGTTCATTATTCTGGGCACGCCGCCTGGAATCATCGCCTTGTATTTTACTTTTAACGGCCTACACGGATTGATGCAGCACAGTAATATCCGGGTCAAGCTCGGACCGCTTAATTACATTTTTTCAATGACCGAACTCCACCGCTGGCATCACTCACAGCTGATATCGGAGTCGGATAAAAACTTCGGCAATAACCTGATTCTGTGGGATCTGGTTTTCGGCACCTACTTCAACCCACAGTATCGTGAAGTAGATCGTATCGGCTTGCTCAATCCCGAGTATCCGAAGCGTTGGTGGCAACAGATGCTGGCACCGTTTGCCGCCTCGGATATTTCGAAACCATTGAGCCGCCAAACACCCGACCGACCTTAAACACTTAGCCAATCAGACTTTTACTCCGGAGTGACCGTGCCTGAAACCCATCAACTTAAACCCGGCAACAAGATCCGCCTTGCCAGAACCAGTACTACCGGCAAGGACTTCCACGATGATCGCGACGCGGCTGAAGCCGAGTTTGAAGCCTTGCGACTGGAGATGGCGGAACTGCAATACAAACTCTACGCCGAAGGTAAACGTAAGCTACTAATCGTGCTACAGGCGATGGATACCGGCGGCAAGGACAGTACCATCCGTAAGGTTTTTCGCGGTGTGAATCCTCAGGGCATGCAGATTACGTCGTTCAAAGCGCCCTCTTCACTCGAGCTAGACCACGATTACCTTTGGCGGATACACGCTGCGGTACCGGCAAAAGGGAAGATAGGCGTATTTAACCGCTCGCATTATGAAGATGTACTTGTGGTTCGGGTTGAAAATCTGGTGCCGGAAAAAGTCTGGAAGCAACGCTATGAACAGATCAACCAGTTTGAACAACTACTGGCGGCGTCGGGGACCACCATCCTCAAGTTCTATCTGCATATCTCTAAAGAAGAACAGCGGCAGCGGTTACAGGAACGCATCGATATGCCGGAAAAGCACTGGAAATTCAACACCCATGACCTGATTAAACGGGCGCAATGGGATGAATACCAAAGCGCCTACGAGGCCGTCCTGAGGCGCTGCACCAGCAAACACGCGCCATGGCATGTGATTCCTGCGGATCAGAAATGGTACCGGAATCTCGCCATTGCCCGCGTGATCGTCGATACACTGCGCAAGATGGATCCGAAGTTTCCACCCCCGGAACAAGCCGTCGACGGTATCACCGTCGATTAATACGGCGCTGAGCTTACGGCTTTTCGCGCGCAGGCAGCCCCAGCGTTTTTCGAAACCAGGCTTCATCTTCTTCGCTATGCGCGGCAGAGATCACATACGCACGTATCATCTCGGCATCCGCACTGCTCATCGCGCGCGCAAATCCGGGCATGCCTTTTTGCGCCACGGCGCCACCGATCACAACGTCCTGCCAGCCTCCGGCGCTATGTAACAGCGGTGAGTAGCGTAAATGCGGAACTAGGTTGCTGGACAGTGCGTGGTCGCCGTGACAAACAAAGCAGTTATTGCGATACAAACTGGCGCCTTCCGCGACCATCGCTTCATCTTTGATCAGCGGCGGCGGCGTATTTTTCACGACCTTCACCTGTTCGGCAACCGGCATTTTCGCTTTACCGCCCAGTTTAAATACCAGCACCCGGCCGGTCGGTGTCTGGTGCTCGATCCGCGGTACACCGCCATAAATCAGCACAAAAGCGCCGCCCCAGCCGGCGGCAACCGCGACGTACTGCTCGCCGTCGATCTCGTAGGTGACCGGTGGCGCAACAATGCCGGTGCCGGCAAAGAACTGCCACAGCGGCGTGCCGTCTTTGGCATCGTAGGCGACCAGATTAGCGTCACCATTGCCCTGAAACACCAGCCCGCCGGCGGTAGAGAGCGTGCCACCGTTCCACGGGCCGGAGTGCGGCACCGACCAGGCCTGTGTCTGAGTCTGCGGATTCCATGCAACAAGATTGCCCTTGACGGCACTCATCGCCGCGCGAAGATCCCCCGGACTGATCGGCAGACTGGCGAACTGATTGTCGGTACCGGTGTTCCAACCGACACTATTCTGCTTAAAGCCGTGATCATCGGCATAGATAAACGGCGTCTGCAGCGTTGGGATATAAACCAGGCCGGTATCCGGATTAAAGCTCATCGGATGCCAGTTGTGCCCGCCCAGAGGGCCCGGCATTTGCAAGAATGGTTTCAGGGTGTAGCGCGCGCCCGCAACCTCGACCGGCCTGCCGCTCACCGGGTCAATATGGGTGGCCCAATTGACGTCTACATAGTTGTTGGCTGAGAGTAATTCGCCGCTGCTGCGATCCAGTACATAGAAGAAGCCGTTCTTCGGCGCCTGCATAATGACTTTGCGGGTTTCACCGGCGATTTCAATATCCGCCAGAATAAGGTGCTGGGTAGCCGTGTAGTCCCAGGTTTCGCCCGGCGTGGTCTGGTAATGCCAAACGTAGTCACCGCTGTCGGGCTTCAGCGCAACGATAGACGACAGATAAAGGTTGTCTCCGCCGCCGGGGCTGCGGATTTTCTGATTCCAGGGTGAGCCGTTGCCGACACCGATATAAAGCAAGTCGAGGTCCGCGTCGTAAGCCATTGAGTCCCACACCGTGCCACCGCCGCCGAACTTCCACCACTGGCCGTTCCAGGTTTTGGCGGCCTCGGCCATCGCCTCATTCTCAAAGCCTTTTTCCGGATTGCCCGGCACGGTATAAAAGCGCCATAACTGCTTGCCGCTATCGGCGGCATAGGCGCTGATATAGCCCCGGACGCCAAACTCTGCACCGCCGTTACCGATCAGCACCTTGTCTTTAATGACCCGTGGCGCACCGGTGATGGTATAGGGCTTGCTCTGGTCGACGGTCACAACATCCCAGACTTTGTTGCCCGAGTGTTTATTGATCGCGACTAAGCGCCCGTCAATCGTGCCGACGATGACTAATCCCTTCCACACCGCCACACCGCGGTTGACCGCATCGCAACAAAGATGCGCCGCCTTGCTACGGTCAACTTCAGGGTCAAAACGCCATAGCGGCGCACCTGTTTTCGCATTCAATGCATGTACGATATTCCAGGTACCGGTCACATACATAACGCCGTCTACGACGATCGGCGTCGCTTCTATGCCGCGACTGATACCAAGGTCAAAGCTCCAGGCCAGCCCGAGCTGATCGACGTTAGTTGTGTTAACAGACTTAAGCGGCGAGAACCGCTGCTCGCCGTTGTCGCCGCCATGCACCGCCCAATCTACGGTCTTTGCACTGCCGGCCTGCTCCGGCGCCGGTTTACCGCAGCCGCTGACTGCCAGCACCAGACTAAAGAGGGTAATCCGCGCAAGGGTAAATGCAGAAAGCGGTGGCTTGCTCATGGATATATCTTCCGTCTTATTGATTATTGAGTTCGGCAAGTTTAACAACGGTGCACTGCGGCGTTTCAACATCGCCCTCGGCGAGGAAATAACGCCAGAACATCATACCAAACGGGCGCTTTTCTGAATCCAGCCAGTTCGGCAAACCGGGATCTTCGTGGGCGATAATGATTCTGAACGTGCCGTCCGTTTCTAACTGCGTTTGGGTCCGGTTCAATGACACAGTGCGGTTCGAGTAATCGAAGGTTTGCTGATGGCGGTTCCACAGATTGAGACTGGCAAAGCGGCACGCGGGCCATCTACCGGTAATAACTAGCGCCTCATCAGGACCGATAAAAAACGGCGCCATTGCATAGTGCGCATCAACCGCTGCGAGACCGAAATCGCCGGGCGGCACCGGTTTTGGTAATTGGTTAGGCGTTATCGCGACAAACGGCGGCTGCTTTGCCGCACTCATGGAGGGCTGGCCGAGGGTTCGATCACGCAGGGCTTGCGCCACACGGCGGATACCCGCTGATACGCTGGCATCATTGGGCACCGCGGGGGGCGGCACATTGCCGAGTACTTCAATCTGCATCAACGGCTCGGCAGCAGGGTCGGCGGCAGCGCAAACTGCGTTCTCATAATAGTGTCTGGTGGTTATCCGTGACGCGCCTTCCGGTAACGGCAACCAGTTGCGTGACTGCCCGGGACCGCCGAGTAAAATTTTAAAATTGCCTGCCGCATCAATATCCATATCGTTGTCGTTAATAACACCGGCGGTATTGGTCGCCATGCCGCCATTGTCAGTGCCAATCTCCACTGTGGCGGAAAAATACACCGCGCCTTGCATATTACCGCGCACCCTGTAACTCAGGTCGGGACGTACCGGCGCGTCGAAATAAATCGCGTCGCCATTATCACCGCTGACTTTTCTGCTGGGCGTTACGATGCGCCGGAAATCCGGCGCGCCGGCGTCAAACTCAAACATGCTGACGAGGCCGCCCTCCAACATATGCATCAGCGCGCGATGCGCGCCGACCACGTCATCGGCAGAATGCAGGTTCCAATCGGGGCCTACCCACTTCTCGTCGATCTCGGTCAGCAACGCAATCAACTCTTTTAATGCCACACGCGATTCTGTCTGTACCGTCATATCGGGATTCCTAATCGGTCAGTGATAATTTATCTACGGTGTCCATTCGCCGTTCGCATCGGCATCGATGTAAACCGGATTACTGAATGCGACCGGCGTATAACCGGGATAAAGCGTACGGTATATCTCACCCGGCGTACCCGACACCTCGACCACCACAAAGCTATCCTGCGCAAACCGCAGCGGCACGGTATAACTACCCGGCCCGTTAATCCGTTGTGTGTGCAATGCCTGACCCCCGACAAATACCATGATCGTATCGGTGTCGATCCAGTCCGCCGCGGCGATTGTCAGCTGCAGTTCGGCTTCGGTGCAGACGCAGGTGTCGCCGGGGGCAAGCCGTGTCGCACCTTTATCCGTCGACAACGCCACCGCCAAAGACGGACCACTGGTGCCATACATACGCCCCGCTTTGATCGCGTCCAGTAGCGTCGCTTCCGGTACCGGCAGGCTCGCATCGCTTATACTGATCCGGTTGACCGGAATCCCGAGCGGTGTTTTCCACGCATGGGAATCGGAATTCGCGGTAGCTACCTTCCTGAAACCGGCGCCCAGCAGCGCAAACCAATCGCGGCGGACCCTTTCATAGACGTCGATTTCCGAGCCATTGAGAACTTCAATCAAATCAAAATCGATATCACGTGTGCCGCCTGCCGTCGCTGCCAACAGCAGCGCGTTATCGCCCTCTGTGAGGGCGCGATCAGGGTCAAAGCTAACACCTCTGGACAAGTGACTGAAAAACGCGAGGTCGGCATCGTTAGGATGCGGGCTGCGCGGGTGATTTAGCTGAAACAAAGCCTGCGGCCATTGTATGCGCGAACGTTCCTGTACTTCACGCAGGCTACTGGCTTCAACGCGTGGTGATCCGCCGCGATGGGCCTTTGGGTCAAAACTCACCGGGAAAACATTGCTATGGCCGATTGTGGTGGGTGCTTCCACCGTGCGCGCCGTTCCTGTGTACTCAAGGCCGTTGATCAGCTGCAGTGGCAGGTCTGCGGCAGCCGCCGGCGCCGCGATACGGTTATGCTCGGTAAACACCAGCACATCAGCACCCGCGGCAACAAAACGCTTCAGTTGATCGCGCCGCGGAATCGTCGAATCAAAACTGACCGAACTGTGCACGTGAAAATCGGCTGAGATGACATTACCCGCCAACACCTGCCGCAGCGGCGCTTTAATCGCGAGCTGCTGCTCGCTGCCGGATTGCACTGTGATGTCAGCGACATTAACACCAAAATCCAAGCCCCTTGAGGCAAGTACGCGGTAATCGCCCGGCGGTAAATCAATGAACCTGAGATCGTCCGCGGATCCGGTCAGGGCGATATCCCTGCCGCGCAGGCTGCCGGGGCCGAACTCGCCTTCGATTCGCAGCATTGAACGCCCGCCGCGTAACACCGGATGCGGCGTGCCATTGCGCCCGGTTATGGTCAGCTGCATGACCTCACCGGCCGGCAATGCCAATCTGCCGGACGCGGTGAAAGGAATATCCGCGACCGTTACCGGCGCTGCCACCTTTACGGTTTCCCGCCGGCTCATGCCGGCGGGGGTACTGACATCGAACTGGTAGGTCGAAGCCTCAGGGAGAGCGACCGTGTAGCGTCCGCTGCTATCTGCAGTGGTCTGCGTGACGGCCTCGCCGGTATCGCGATACACCGCGATCACGCTGCCGGCGGCAGTATTGCCGCTAAGCTGGTACAAACCTTCTTCGCCCGCCGGCGGGAAGCCGTCGACGTCTGTGGTATCGACAACATCAATATGGAAAACAGCGCTCAGTAACTCTCCCTGACGAAGATCCATAAACGGCATCTGCGAAAACATAATCAGCCCCGGGTAACCACTGCCGATCCACGTCGGCCGCGTCATCCAACCCAGCATCGTATAATCTTCGACCGTTAGCTGGAATTTCGGCAGCGCCTTGCGCACGCCGCGGCCGTTGGTCAATGTTGCTTCCGTCAATCGGACCCGATAACTGATCGCCGGCGATTCGTTATCATTGCCCAATAAATAAGCCGTATCCGCAGCGGTCATTGCTTCCAGCATCGATAGAATATTGTTGTTGTCCACCTGCGCGGACCGGAATCCCCGACCGTTATCATCGCGATCCGCCGAATAAGAAAATGGCGTAAGGCTGCCGCTGGGGTGCAGGGTCAGCACCGCGCTCATTCCGAGTTTGGCACCTTTGCCTACGCGCTGCTGCACAACTTCCATTCGCAGGCGGTTGCTAGCAGTGCTCAGTGAATAACGCAGGATCTGCCGGATGCCGTCTTTTTCACCACTGACAACAATCGTCGCGGAGTTCTGGTCAGATTCGGTGGTTATAGCTTGCGCTTGCAGCGCGTCATCCTTCGCCATACCCGTCAGAATATTATTGTTCAGCCACTGATCGTTGCCGCGCCCGCAATGACCGATATCAATCAGGCTGCCACCGCCGGCAACAATACCCGCATCGTGCTTCAGACCGCTCACCGCAACACACAAATGACCATTACTCAGCCACCAGTCGCCTTTTCCCGCAATCGCCGACGGGCCGCTGCGGTCAAGCTGAAGAATATTTTTATCGCTAATCTGAAATGCGCGTGGTGATTGAGCTGCAAAGCCCGATGTCCCGGCAATCAGTAGCATAATCAAGATAAAATTTTTCATGAAATATGTTTCTCTTTGGCATACAGTAGTGGCCTATTGGTTATTGGCCAAAAAATTTACAAAAAGAGGCTTGCACGGACTGCGATAATGACTGCAGATTTTCATATTGCAATTATCGGAGCAGGTCCGGCCGGACTCAGCGCGGCCGGCCGTGCGGCAGAGTACGATCAGGAAGCGCGCCGCGCAAATCCGGGCCATAAACCCACCCATATTTTACTCGAGGGCTCGCCGGCACCGGCGCAGACTATCGTGCGTTACCAAAAAGGTAAGCACGTCATGGATGAGCCCGGTTATCTGGACTTGCGCAGCCCGCTCGAGTTCACCTCCGGCAAGCGCGAAGAGATTCTTCAGGTGTGGGATGACGGTCTGGCCGCCTGCGAGGTCAACATCCGCTTTAACGCCACGGTCACTGGCATCAGTGGCCAGCGTGGCAACTTTGTCATCAGTTGCAGCGGCGGCGATGTCACCGCCGAGCACGTGATTCTCGCGATCGGTTGTCAGGGCAACCCACGCAAACTCGGTGTCGAAAACGAAGACACCGGTTTTGTCCAGTACACGCTGGACGATCCCGATGAGTACGAAAACGAAGATATTCTGGTGGTCGGCGCCGGTGACGCGGCTATCGAGAACGCGCTCGCGCTGGCCAGGCAAAACCGTGTCGGCATTATCAATCGCAAAAACGAGTTCAGTCGTGCCAAGCAGGGCAATCTGGATGCCGTACTGGCCGCGATCAACAATCAGGATCTCGCCTTCGATTGTTACTACGAAGCCAGCGTCAAGTCGCTGCAACCCGGCACCGGCGGCGAGCCCGGCGTTGTCGTGCTCAATACCGCTAACGGTGAGCAATCCGTACCGGCGCATCGCGTCATCGCGCGACTCGGAGCGATACCGCCGCGCAGCTTTGTAGAAAGCTGTGGCATTGAATTTCCCAACAAAGATGCCGATGCCGTCCCCGAGTTAGACGCCCAGTACCAATCCAATGTGCCGGGCCTGTATGTGATCGGGGCTTTGGCCGGCTTCCCGCTGATCAAGCAGGCCATGAACCAGGGTTACGATGTTGTCGAGTATATCCACGGTAACCCCGTCAAACCCGCCGACTACCCGCTTCTGCAACTGAAGTTTGCGCTGCTGCCCTACCTGACCGACGTCAACGACGTGCTCGCACTGTATAAGCAGCGCATCCCGATGTTTGCCCGTATGAACGCCCTCGCCTTCCGCGAATTGGTGATCGAAAGTGACCTGATTTACGCCATTGAAGACGAAGAGGAGCTGCGCGCCACAAAAGAGAAGCGCGAGCGCTTGCGAAACAATCGTATCGCTAACCTGGAACAGGCACAGCAACAGCGCGACCAGCGCCGCCGCGAACAGGGTAAGGCGGCAGCCGGCGGCAAACCGGTAGCTGAACCGCTACTGACACGGCTGATGCACGCCGGGGAATACGTCTATAAGAGCGGCGAATACACCAATACCTTCTTTACCATTGTCGAAGGTGCAGTGGAATTGGAGCCCGCCGGCAGTGGCCCGGTACAGCGGCTGGAGGCCGGCCAGTTTTTCGGTGAGATGAGTTTGCTGTCGGGCCGGCCGCGTGCGGGCAGCGCGAAGGTACTGGAGAGTACCGTACTGCTCGAGACGCCGCGACGCACCATGGTCAAACTAATGGCGGCCAACGCCGAAGTGACCAAAGGTATCGACGCGGTGTTTATTCAGCGCAGCCTGCAGCAATTCTTTACGCCGACGCTGGGTTATACCGCGCTACGCGATATTGCGCGAAAAGTAGAGCTGGAAACCTTCAACGCGGGCGTTACTATTTTCTCAGAAGGCGAAGCCGGCGACTGCTTGTATCTTATCCGTAGCGGCACGGTTGCGCTTGAGCGCGAAGGTAAATACCGGCCCGTCGCCGTCGGCCAGCGTCAGTCCGGGCAGGTATTTGGCCAGATGGCATTGATGGGAGATCCGCAGCGCCGGGAAACAGCGATTGCCGCGGTCCGCACTGAAGCAATTCGCATCCGGCAGCCGGAATTTCTCGAATTACTGCGCCGTGATCCGGACGCCGTGGCGCGCCTGCAGCGGGATACCGCAAGCCATTTGCGTAGCTCCACCCGCATGGAATCCAGCCCGGAACGCGCCAATGTTATCGCCTTCCTGCTCGATAACGGCGTTGGCGAGGCCACTAATGCGCTGGTGATAGACGAAAATTTATGTGTCGGCTGTGATAATTGCGAAATTGCCTGCGCCGAAACCCACAACGGTCTGTCGCGACTCAATCGCAAAGCCGGCATCCGCTACGAACATTACAATCTGCCGATTTCCTGCCGTCATTGTGAGCAACCGCACTGCATGAAGGAGTGTCCGCCGAACGCTATACGACGGGCACCTGGCGGCGAGGTATATATCGAAGACAGCTGCATCGGCTGTGGCAACTGCGAGAGCAACTGCCCCTACGACGTCATCAAGATGTCCTATCCGGCACAAAGCAAGCCTTCGCTTCTGAGTTGGTTATTTTTCGGTAGCGGGCCGGGACCCGGTGAACAGGACAGCGGCGGCGCGCATGATCCGGACGCCGTTAAAAAAGCCGTAAAGTGTGACGCTTGTGCGACCCGCCCCGCCGGCCCGGCCTGTGTGCAGTCCTGCCCGACCGGTGCCGCCAAACGGTTTGGTCCGGCTGACTTCCCCCAGCTTGTGACGGAAGGTTAAATGCTCTACGTCAATTTACTGAGTTATAACAAGCGTCGTTATTTTTGGGTGGCGCTGGCAGTGATCATTGTCAGCGCGCTGATCTATGCCTCCCAGGATGCAAGCCTGCCACCCAACGGCGGCAGTTGGCAGGGCTATGTGCTGGGCACCGCCGGTGCGCTACTGATCTGCTGGCTGACCTGGCTCGGCATCCGCAAACGTTCCTGGAATAAAGGCTCAGGCGCGTTGGAAGGCTGGGCCTCCGCCCATGTTTATCTGGGCCTCGCTTTGGTATTTGTCGCCACTTTCCACACCGGCTTTCAACTCGGCATCAATATTCATACTCTGGCCTATGTGCTAATGATGATCGTGATCGTCAGCGGCATCTACGGCTTGTACGCGTATATGAATTACCCGGAGCATCTGGCGCGCAATCGCGCCAACCAGTCATTTGATGCATGGATGATTGAGTTGGATAAAGTCGATAAAACAATTGCTGTCGCGTCAGAGAAATGCGACGCCGAAGTTCAAAATGTTGTCTCCAGCGCCGTCGCCCGCACCACCATCGGCGGCGGGCTTCTGGACCATCTGCGCACGCGCGACAACTCGATGGTCGAAATACCCGGTAACAGCGGTCCGGCGCGATTGTTGCACAACAGAAACCAGCAGACAGTCATCGACTTTCTGGTGAGTAAGATACCCGATACCAGCAAGGCCGGTGAAGTCGATCATTTACGCTCGCTCCTGTATGCATTCGGCCGGCGCGCCGATATTCTGCAGCGGCTACGCAAGGAACTGGGCTTGCTGGCAAAGCTTAAAATCTGGCTCTCGGTTCATATTCCGGTGACGGTCGCACTGATCGTCGCGCTGGCCGCTCATATTTTCAGCGTATTTTTCTACTGGTAAGCCCCGTGTTGATTCTGCTCCGAAAAACAACACTTGAAAACGGCACGGTTACCGCGCAGACCGATATCGAGATCCGCGATCCGGTCATCAGTCTAGGGGCCTCACCGGATGCCACCGTGCCCCTGTATGGCAAAGGCCTGCTGCCCGATCATTGTCAGCTGACCGCGAAATCAAATGGCCGCTTCACGATAGCCTGCAGCGGTGATGCCGCTGTTAGCCGCAATGGACAGCGTCTCACCGAGGGCAGCCTCGCGCCGGCCGCTGAGTTTG
>JBFJYC010000078.1:0-11934 GCA_041622815.1 Spongiibacteraceae bacterium
CGTTGCGCCAGAGTTCGGCGGTGGCGCTGTCGGGTCGGTCATCGGCGAAGACAATCAGTTCAATATTATAAAATTGCTGCCGGTCGCTTTTATTGGTAGCGGCGGCTAACTGTGCGGTAGCCAGCACGCAGAGTAGGGCGAGGCACCGGATCAGGGTTCGCTTAGCGTGCATGCAGTAATGTTATTCCGATCAAAATGTATGTCCGTTGGCTTGCCGGTGTCGGCGGCGTCGCGATTACGCGGGCGTGAGCAAGCTTACCAGTTGTTCTGCAAATTCAAACCGCGTTTCTGCTAAATCCAGTGCCTGTGTGAAGCGCAGTGCATTGGCGCCTTCCAGCCGCCAGCGCTGAGGATCGGATTGTACCAGTTTGACCAGTGCCAGGGGGTCGGCGGTGGTGGCGTCGGCGAATTGAATTTTTGCGCCTTTGGCGGCGACATCAATTTTGTCGATGCCTAGCGTTTTTAGCTGGAGCTTGATTGCAGACAAGCGCATCAACGCTTTCGCGGGCTCGGGCAGCAGGCCGAAGCGGTCAATCATTTCAATTTGCAGGTCGTGGAGCTGGCTGTCATCTTCACAGCTGGCGATACGCTTATAGAGCATCAGCCGCGCCTGAATATCCGGCAGGTAATCGTCGGGTAGCAGAGCGGGCACGCCGAGATTAATTTCCACACCGCGCGCCAGTGCACCCTCGGGATCGGGCATGCGGCCCTCGCGCAGGGCGCTGACTGCTTCGTCTAGCATCTCGCTATAAAGGGTGAAGCCGACGTTTTCGATCTGGCCGCTCTGCTCGTCACCGAGTAATTCGCCGGCGCCGCGGATTTCCATATCGTTGGTGGCGAGGGTGAAACCGGCGCCGAGGTCGCCGGCCTCGCTGATCGCAAGCAGGCGTTTTTCTGCATCCTTGGTCAGTGTCCGGTCCTGCGGCGTCAATAAATAGGCATAGGCCTGATGATGCGAACGACCGACGCGGCCGCGCAGCTGGTGTAGCTGTGCGAGACCAAACTTGTCGGCGCGTTCGATAATAATTGTGTTGGCATTGGGGACGTCGATGCCGGTCTCAATAATGGTACTGCACAGCAGCACATTAAAGCGGCCGTGGTAGAAATCGGCCATCACCCGCTCGAGCCGGGATTCCGCCATCTGACCATGGGCGATTGCAATTCGCGCCTCAGGAATTAATGCGGCGAGATCCGCCGCTGCCTTGTCGATGGTTTTGACTTCGTTGTGCAAATAGTAAATCTGGCCGCCGCGCATCATTTCCCGCAGCGCCGCCTCGCGGATCAGCGCCTCATCCCGTTGCCGTACAAAGGTGTTGACGGATAAGCGTCGCGCCGGTGGCGTAGCAATAATCGAGAGGTCGCGGATGCCGGCCATCGACATATTCAGGGTGCGGGGAATCGGGGTGGCGGTCAGGGTCAGAATATCGACACTGGCGCGCAAGGATTTGAGCTGGTCTTTCTGGCGGACGCCAAAGCGGTGTTCTTCGTCGATGACCAATAGCCCGAGGTCCGGGTATTTGATTTCGCCGTTGAGCAGTTGATGGGTGCCGATCAGTATGTCGACCTTGCCGGCGTTGGCGCGGGCCACTACGTCGGCGCGTTCCGCGGCGCTGCGAAAACGGGACAAGACCTCTACGGTCACCGGCCAGTCGGCAAAGCGGTCGCGGAATGATTCGTAGTGCTGTTGTGCGAGCAGGGTAGTCGGCACTAGCACGGCGACCTGCTTGCTGTTGTCGACGGCGATAAAGGCGGCGCGCATAGCGACTTCGGTTTTGCCAAAGCCGACATCACCGCAGATCAGCCGGTCCATCGGTTGCGGGCGCGCCATATCCGCAATAACCGCCTCAATGGCGGTGAGCTGGTCCGGCGTTTCCTCAAAGGGAAAGCTTTCCGCAAAGCGGTGATAGTCGTCGCTTGCCGTCAGCGCGACACCTTCGCGTGCGGCACGACGGGCGTATATTTCCAGTAACTCGGCGGCGACATCGCGGACTTTTTCGGCGGCCTTACGGCGCGCTTTTTGCCACTGCTCATTACCGAGTTTGTTGAGTGGTGCGCGCTCGGGGTCGGTGCCGCCGTAGCGGCTGACCCGCTCGAGGCTGCTGACCGGCACATAGAGCTTGGCGTCGTCAGCGTATTCAAGGCACAGAAACTCCGCCGGTTCATCGCCGACATCGAGCCGCTCGAGGCCGATATAGCGCCCGACACCATGGTCGATATGGACAACCGGAGCGCCGGGTACCAGTTCGGCCAGATTGCGAATGGCGAATTCGGCCTGGGTCTGCCGTTGCGTTCGCCGCCGGCGCTGTGCAACGCGGGCGCCGAATAGCTGAGCCTCAACCACAACGCCGAGGCCGGCGGCGGGAAGATCCAGCCCGGTGGGCAGCGGCGCAACAGTGAGATAGGTGCCGGGGCCGGCTGCGCAGAACGCCTGCCAGCCGCTGCACACTTCGATAGCCAGCGCATGGCGCCGGCACAGATCCAGCAGCGCTTCGCGGCGGCCGGCGGATTCAGCGCAGATCAATACCGCCGATCTACTCTCTATATAGTGTTTTAACGGTGCCAGCGGCTGTGCGGCCTTGGCGTCGACAGTCAGGTCGGGCGGTGGCAGACATTTCGCATCGTGACGGCTGTCGCCGCTACCGGCGCCGGTAGCGCTGAAGCTGTGACGGTCGAAGCGCTTGATTGCGGCGAATATTTCATCGGTGCTGAGCAATATTTCGGCGGGCTTGAGTAGCGGGCGTTCTTTATCAATTGCGCGCTGCTCGTAACGTCCGGAGGCGTCCTGCCAGAATCGATGACAGGCGGCTTCGATGCCTTCGGTGGTGATCACGACCGAGTCTGCGGGCAGATAATCAAACAATGTGGCGCTGCGGTCGAAAAACAATGGCAGGTAATACTCGATACCGGCGGGTGCGATCCCGTCACTGATATCGGTGTAGACCGTGGATTTACGCGGATCGGTGTCGAAGCGCTCGTGCCAGCGCCGCCGGAATGCGGCAATCGCGTCTTTATCTAACGGAAATTCGCGCCCCGGCAATAATTCGATCGAGACGACATCGTCGATACTGCGCTGCGTTTCGGGGTCGAAACTGCGCAGGCTGTCGATTTCATCGTCGATCAGGTCGATGCGGAACGGCCGTTTACTACCCATCGCAAAAATATCGATCAGCGAGCCACGGCTGGCATACTCACCGTGTTCGTAGACCGTATCCACCTGCCTGTAGCCGCATTGAACCAGCTGCAAGCGGGTCTGGTGGGCATCAAATTGCTGGCCACGGCGCAGGGAAAAGCTTCGTGAGCGGATAAATTCCGCCGGCGGGAGTCGCTGCATCAGTGTATTGGCACTGACGATCAGAACACTGCGGCGCGCATCGCCGAGCGCGCTCAGAATCCGCAGGCGGTCTGAGATCAGGTCCTGATGCGGTGAAAAATTATCGTAGGGCAAGGTTTCCCAGTCAGGAAACAGGTCGACCGGCAGATCGGCGGCGTAAAACCGCAATTCTTCGCGGGCACGCCAGGCCGCAGCGCTGTCCGGGCATACGAGTAATACCGGTGCCGCGGACTGCCGTGCGATATCAGCACAGAGCGCACCGCGGGCGGAGCCGCTGAGATTGCCCCATTGGCGCGTGTCCGCGCTCCGTGGGTGATTATAGAGCGGTGAGTTTAGGGCGGCGGAGTTGGTCATGGCAGGGCGCGCATTCTACCCACAGTTGATCCGGAGAACGACCTAAAATCGGGCTTATTTGGTGTACGTAACGCATTGTCTGTATTGAACTTACGGGGTGGAACCACGATAATGCGCGCTCTTTTTTGACCCCATCAAGGCCCCCGTTGCATGTCCGAGCGCAAACGAGACAGACCCGACGATTATTTTAAGGATTGGAAGCAGCGCGAAGCGCTAGCCGAAGCGATGATTCCGCTGGTCGGACAGTTGTACCGGCAGAATAACGTCAAAATTTACCTCTACGGCCAGAATCTGGTGAATCAGTCAGTGCTGGATATCATGCAGGCCCACCGGACCGTGCGTGAAGTCGAGCAGAACGAGCTGTCCGAGTTTGAAACCTATCCCGTCATCAAGGCGATGAGCGAGCTCAACCTCGGTACCGGCCATATCGATGCCGGCCGGATTGCGGCGGAATTGCTCGATAATCCCTTGCCAGCGGAAAAAATTCCGGATTTTGTCCGTGACCGGGTCGGCCAGTTGGTCGGCACCAACCCGAAGCCGATTGATAAGCCGCGTGACGTTGTCCTTTACGGCTTCGGACGGATCGGCCGCCTGATGGCGCGCCTATTAATAGAGAAAACCGGCGGCGGCGATACCCTGCGGCTGCGGGCGGTGGTGGTGCGCAAAGGCAACGCTGAGAACGACTTGCTGAAACGTGCCAGTCTGCTGCGCCGCGATTCGGTACACGGCCCTTTTCATGGCACCATCCGCGTCGACGAGGAGCGTCAGTCCTTTATCGCCAACGGCAATGAAGTTCGTGTGATTTACGCAAACAGCCCGGAAGAGGTTGATTACACAGCTTACGGTATAGAGGACGCACTGATCGTTGACAATACCGGCGCCTGGCGCGACGAGGCCGGATTGTCACGCCATCTCAACTGCAAAGGCGCGGCCAAAGTACTGCTCACTGCACCGGGCAAGGGCGACCTGAAGAATATTGTCTTCGGTATCAACCACGACATTATCGCTGACGACGACAAGATTATTTCCGCCGCCAGCTGTACCACCAATGCGATTGCACCGCCGCTGCGGGCGATCGATGACGAGTTTGTGGTGCGTAACGGCCATATCGAAACGGTTCACGCTTATACCAACGATCAGAATCTGATCGACAACTACCATAAAGCCAAGCGTCGCGGGCGCAGTGCGCCGCTGAATATGGTACTTACTGAAACCGGTGCGGCAACGGCGGTAGGCAAAGTATTGCCGCGCTTTGTCGGCAAGCTGACCGGCAATGCGATTCGGGTACCGACACCGAACGTGTCGATGGCGATTTTGAAGCTCAATCTGGGCCGCGAAACCACCAAGGAAGAGATTAACGAATATATGCGCAAGATCGCGCTGCATTCGCCGCTGCGCAAGCAAATCGATTACTCCAATTCACAGGAAGTGGTGTCGTCGGATTTTGTCGGCTCGCGCCACGCCTGTATCTTCGACAGCGAAGCTACTATCGTGAACGGTGATACCGCTATTCTGTATTGCTGGTACGACAACGAATTCGGCTACAGCTGTCAGGTTCACAGAATTCTGGAGCAGATGGCCGGAGTGCATTATCAAATTTATCCGAAGCAAGAGAGCTGAAGCATGGCGTCAGTAATCGCATTGATGCTCCCTAATGGATTAGCCACATTATGATCAAACTGAAAAAAGGTCTGGATCTCCCGATCAGCGGTGCTCCTGAGCAGCGCATCGAGGACGCGGCCGAATGTCGCAGCGTAGCCCTGGTCGGCTTCGATTACGTCGGCCTGAAGCCGACTATGACGGTTGCCGTCGGTGACCGCGTTAAAACCGGTCAGGTGTTGTTTGAAGACAAGAAAAACGAAGGCCTGCGTTTCACGGCGCCGGCCAGCGGCGTGGTCTCGGCGATTAACCGCGGTAACAAACGGGTGCTGCAGAGTATCGTGATTGATGTCGAGGGTGATGACGCCGAAACATTTGATGTCGGCAGCGGTGATATTGCCGCCCGCGGCCGCGATGTGATCGCATCCGCACTGCAGGCAGCGGGGTTGTGGACTGCGTTTCGCAAGCGCCCCTACAGCAAAGTGCCGGCGCTCGATGCACAACCGGCCGCTATTTTTGTCAACGCCATGGATACGGGGCCATTGGCGGGCGATCCGCTGCTTGTAATTAACGAGCAGAGCGACGCATTCTGTGACGGTCTGAAAGCGGTCGCGCAGCTCACCGAAGGCAAGTTGTTTGTGTGCCATGCCGCAGGCTCGACGCTGCCGGCAGTCAGTATTCCGAATATGCACCTGGAGGCCTTCGCCGGACCGCATCCGGCCGGCCTGCCCGGTACCCATATTCATTATCTGGCGCCGGCCAGTATGCAGCGCACGGTATGGACAGTGGGCTATCAGGACATTATCGCCATTGGTAAGTTTATGCAGAGCGGTCAGCTTTATACCGACCGCGTGGTTGCGCTTGGCGGCCCCGGAGTTGAGAAACCCCGTTTGCTGCGCACCCGCATCGGCGCCGACCTGCTCGGGCTTACCGCCGGTGAATTGAAGCCCGGTACGCAGCGCATTGTTTCAGGTTCCATCCTCGGAGGCCGCACCGCACGTACCGCGGTAGCCTGGCTCGGCCGTTACCACAATCAGGTGTCGGTTCTGGAAGAGGGGCACAAACGCGAATTTATGGGTTGGTTATCGCCGGGCATCAACAAGCATTCAACGTTGGGTATTTATCTGTCGCAATTTTTCGGTGGCAAAAAGTTTGATTTTAATACCACCACCAACGGCTCCGAACGTGCGATGGTGCCGATGGGTACCTACGAGCGTGTGATGCCGCTGGATATTCTGCCGACCCAATTGCTGCGTGCACTGATCGTCGGCGACACCGCGACAGCGCAGGAACTTGGTGCCTTAGAACTGGATGAAGAAGATTTGGCGTTGTGCACATACGTCTGCCCGGGCAAGTACGAGTACGGCCCGATTTTGAGAGACAATCTCAACCGCATTGAGAAAGAGGGATAATTGATGGGTTTGCGTAAGGTTCTCGACGACCTCGAGCCTCATTTTCACAGCGGCGGCCGGTTCGAAAAGTGGTATGCACTTTACGAAGCGGTCGATACGATTTTTTATTCGCCGGACAGCGTCACCAAAACGACCGCGCACGTGCGCGATGGTATCGATCTTAAGCGGATCATGATTACCGTGTGGTTCTGTACCTTTCCGGCGATGTTTTTCGGGATGTGGAACCTTGGCCACGAGGCCAATTTGGCGCTCGCTGCCAGTGCCGATGGTACCCAGGAGGGCTGGCGCCACGTTCTGATCGCGCTGTTTGCCGGTAACGATCCCGATAGCATCTGGGATTGTTTCTGGTACGGCGCATGTTTCTTCCTGCCCATCTATCTGGTGACCTTTGTCGTCGGTGGTTTTTGGGAAGTGCTGTTTGCAATGAAGCGCGGCCATGAAGTGAACGAAGGGTTCTTTGTCACTTCGGTCCTGTTCGCGCTGATCTGCCCGCCAACCGTGCCGCTTTGGCAGGTCGCGCTCGGCATCAGTTTCGGTGTGGTGATCGGCAAGGAAGTCTTCGGCGGTACTGGTAAGAACTTCCTGAACCCGGCGCTCACCGGGCGCGCGTTTCTGTTTTTCGCCTACCCGGCGCAGATGTCCGGTGATGCGGTCTGGCTTGCTGTCGACGGGGTAACCGCGCCGACCTGGATTACTACTGACAGTGTTACCGGGCCGACCGCACTGTCGACCGCCGCCAGTCAGGGCGTTGAAGCGCTGGCATCGCAACTGACATGGATGGACGCCTTTATCGGCACAATGCAGGGCTCGGTTGGCGAGACCTCGACACTGGCAATTTTTATCGGTGGCGCGGTCCTGCTTTGGACCCGCATCGCATCGTGGCGGATTATGGCCGGCGTCATGCTCGGCATGGTCGCGCTGTCGACAATGTTTAACTGGATCGGCTCAGACAGCAATCCGATGTTTGCCTTGCCCTGGCACTGGCATCTGGTCATCGGCGGCTTTGCCTTCGGCATGGTGTTTATGGCGACAGACCCGGTGTCAGCGGCAATGACTGATACCGGCAAGTGGATCTTCGGCATATTAATCGGTGTCATGGTGGTACTGATCCGGGTTGTTAACCCCGCATTCCCCGAGGGCATGATGCTTGCAATACTGTTTGCCAACCTGTTTGCACCGCTGATCGATCATTTTGTTGTGCAGTCCAATATCAAGCGGAGGCTCGCCCGTGGCTAATAACGATTCAACGGGTAAAACCCTGCTGGTAGCGCTGCTGCTTTGTCTGGTGTGCTCCATCGTAGTATCGACCGCGGCGGTGATGTTAAAGCCGGCGCAGCAGATCAATAAACAGCTCGATCTTAAGCGCAATATTCTCGCCGCTGCCGATATGTTGCAGGAAGGCGTCGGCATCGAAGAGCAGTTTGCAGCGGTTGAAATCAAAGTACTCAATTTCAGTACCGGAAAACTGACCGAGGATATCGCAGTTGACGGCTACAACCTGGGCAAAATGCTGCGTGATCCCGAGATGTCGACCGCCCTCGCACCGGAGAATGATATTGCCAAGATCAAAGCCCGGGAAGATTACGGCCTCGTTTATCTGGTACGCGACGATGAAGGTTATCTGGAGAAGGTGATCTTGCCGATACGCGGCTACGGACTCTGGTCGACGCTATATGGCTTCCTGGCTTTGAAAAGCGACGGTAATACCGTTGCCGGTCTCGGGTTTTACGAGCACGGAGAAACACCGGGGCTCGGCGGTGAGGTCGATAACCCGAACTGGCGCGGCAAGTGGCGGGGCAAAAAAGTTTACCGCGGTGACGAGGTCGCACTGATGCTGTCACGGGGCACGGTCGATGCATCGGCGGAAGGTTCTGAGTACCGGGTTGATGGTCTCGCGGGTGCGACACTGACGAGCAAAGGCGTGACCAATATGCTGACGTTCTGGATGGGTGAAATGGGCTATAGCAGTTTCTTAGAACAAATTCGCGCGGGGGAGGTGTAAGACATGTCGAGTATTAAAGAGACACTGACTGACCCGATTTTTAAGACCAATCCGATCGCGTTGCAGATACTGGGTATCTGCTCCGCGTTGGAAGTCACCACCAGCCTCAAGGTGACGCAGGTAATGTGTATATCGGTGATTGTGGTCACCGCGTTTTCGAATCTGCTGGTGTCCTGCATCCGTCACCATATTCCGGGCAGTATCCGGATTATTGTGCAAATGGTCATTATCGCGTCGCTGGTTATTGTTGTTGATCAGTTTCTGAAAGCCTACTTGTTCGAAATCAGCAAGCAGCTCTCGGTATTCGTCGGCCTGATTATTACCAACTGTATCGTCATGGGGCGCGCCGAAGCCTTCGCCATGCAGAATCCGCCGATTCCGAGTTTTTTCGATGGTATCGGCAACGGGCTCGGCTACAGCATCGTATTGATCTTCGTAGCGGTAATCCGCGAACTGTTCGGTTCTGGCAAGCTGTTTGGTGAAACCATTCTGCCGCTGGCTTCTGAGGGTGGCTGGTATGTGCCCAACGGTTTAATGCTGTTGCCGCCGAGTGCGTTCTTTCTGATCGGCTTGTTCATCTGGGCGCTGCGATCGGTCAAGACCGAGCAGGTAGAGAAGCGGGAATTCCGCATCGCGCCGAATACCAGCAGCGGGGAGGCGGCGTAATGGAATCCTTATTGAGTTTGTTTATCCGCGCGGTGTTTATCGAAAACATGGCGCTCGCCTTTTTTCTCGGGATGTGCACGTTTCTGGCGATCTCAAAAAAGATTCAGGCGGCACTGGGACTGGGTATCGCCGTTGTAGTGGTGCTGACCATTACGGTCCCGGTCAATCACATCATCTACAACAATTTGCTGCGCGAAGGCGCACTGGCCTGGGCCGGTTACCCCGAAGTTGACCTGAGTTTTCTCGGTCTGCTGAGCTATATCGGTGTAATCGCAGCGATTGTTCAGATTATGGAAATGTTTCTGGATAAGTTTGTACCCGCGCTCTACAACGCGCTCGGCGTGTTCCTGCCGCTGATCACAGTGAACTGCGCGATTATGGGTGCGTCGCTGTTTATGGTGGAACGCGATTACAGTTTTGCCGAGTCAGTCGTATTCGGTGCCGGCTCCGGTGTCGGCTGGGCATTAGCGATTACCGCATTGGCGGGAATCCGAGAAAAACTGAAGTACAGCGATGTGCCGGAAGGTCTGCAGGGCCTTGGCATTACTTTTATCACTGTTGGTCTGATGTCGTTGGGATTTATGTCCTTCGGCGGCATCGACATTTAACACTAGCGACGGGATTAATTGATGAATACGGTAATTCTTCTCGGCGTCACGATGTTCACCGCTATGGTGTTGTCGCTGGTGGCGATTATTCTGATGGCGCGGAGCCGTCTGGTCAGCTCCGGCAATATCAGTATTGAGATTAACGGCGAGAAAACAATTTCGGTACCGGCTGGCGGCAAGTTGCTGCAAACCCTGTCGAACGAGGACCTGTTCCTGCCGTCGGCCTGCGGCGGCGGCGGTAGCTGCGCACAGTGCAAATGTATTGTGCTGGAGGGCGGCGGTTCGATTCTGCCGACCGAGGAAAGTCACTTTACTCCGCGTGAAGCGGCTGAAGGCTGGCGCCTGTCCTGCCAGACACCGGTCAAGCAGGATATGAAGATCAAGGTACCCGAAGAAGTCTTCGGCGTCCGGCAGTGGGAATGTACCGTCGAGTCCAATCCCAACGTGGCGACCTTTATCAAAGAGCTGACCCTGAAACTTCCCGAAGGCGAGAATGTCGATTTCCGCGCCGGTGGTTATGTGCAGCTCGAGTGCCCGCCGCACCATGTCAAATATTCTGACTTCGATATCGGTGAAGAGTATCGCGGCGATTGGGAGCGCTTCGGTTTTTTCGGGGTTGAGTCCAAGGTCAGCGAGACCACGATTCGCGCTTATTCGATGGCGAATTATCCGGAAGAGCGCGGTGTGGTTAAGTTCAATATTCGCTGTGCTTCGCCACCGCCGGGCAAGCTGGATATCCCCGCCGGCATTATGTCGTCCTGGGTATTTAATCTGAAGCCCGGTGACAAAGTCACGGTCTACGGTCCCTTCGGCGAATTTTTTGTCAAAGATACCGACGCGGAAATGGTGTTTATTGGCGGTGGTGCCGGTATGGCGCCGATGCGTTCGCATATCTTCGATCAGCTCAAGCGCCTGAAAAGTAAACGCAAAATCAGTTTCTGGTACGGCGCGCGCAGTATGCGCGAGGCATTTTATGTTGAAGAGTTCGACAAGCTCGCCGCGGAGAACGACAATTTCGAGTGGCATTTGGCGCTGTCGGACCCGCAACCGGAAGATAACTGGACAGGACTGACCGGATTTATTCATCAGGTGCTGTACGACAATTATCTGAGCGAGCATCCGGCGCCTGAAGATTGTGAGTACTATATGTGCGGTCCGCCCATGATGAACTCCGCCTGTATCAAAATGCTGGAAGATCTCGGTGTGGAGAGCGAAAACATCATGCTGGACGATTTCGGCGGCTAATGGCGCTCGCAGCTTTACACATTAAAAGAGCAGCCTTCGCGCTGCTCTTTTTGCTTCTGGGGGCATGTGCCCGCGGGCCTGAGCCGCATAGTATTTTGCGCGGCGAAACCATGGGCACCTGGTATTCGCTGACAGTGGTCGCCGACCTCAACGAGGCCGAAGAAAAGGCTTTGCACACCGAGATAGACCGCCTGTTGGCGATCCTCAACAAGATCGCCTCGACCTATGACCCGGAATCGGAGCTCAGCCTGCTCAATGCCGCCCCGGCGGGTGAATGGCTGGAAGTCAGTGCGCCGCTCTACGAGATGTTCCTCACCTCCCAGGAGATCAGTTGGCTGTCGAGCGGGGCATGGGATCCCACGGTCGGGCCGCTGGTGCGCCTTTGGGGCTTCGGGCCGCGGGCGGCGGATGACGACGGCAGCGACGCGGTGCCGGGGCCGGATGAAATCAAGCGTGCCATGGCGAATGTCGGCTTTCAGAATATCAGTATCGATGTGGTCGAAAGCCGGATCGAGAAAAAGGCAGATGTCGAGATCGATTTCTCCGGTATTGCCAAGGGCTATGCGGTCGACGAGCTGTCGTCGTGGCTTAAGCACCGCGGTTTTAACCATCATCTGGTCGAAATTGGTGGTGAAATCGTGGTCAGTGGCCTCAGTCCGCGCAAAGATAGTTGGCGTATCGCGGTTGAGTCCCCGGAGGGTGCTGACCCGGCACAAC
>JBFJYC010000079.1:0-11909 GCA_041622815.1 Spongiibacteraceae bacterium
GCGTGGATAAAAACTCCGGTGGCTGGCCCTTCGAGTCGGCGCTCATATTGCGCCACAACTGGATACTCGCATTCGGGTCAAAACCGGCCTGAGCCATCAGGTCCTGACCAATGACGTCGGCTTCAGCTTCCTGATTGCGGCCCCAGGGCAGCAATACACCGTACTGCGCCCCCAGACCCAGCGCCGACATAATCAGGCTGGCCTGCGAACTGCCATCGACCATGGCGCCGACCAACTGCTGGCCACTCTGGGATACAAACTGCATCGACATGCGTTCGGCGGAATGCTGCGCGATGACATGGCCGATCTCATGCCCGATGACCGCCGCCAATTGCGCCTGATCCCGCGCCACGTTGAGAATGCCTGTATGGACACCGATCTTGCCGCCGGGCAGTGCAAAGGCGTTGGCCGAGTCATCCTCAAACACCACGACTTCCCAGGCGCCCTGGTATTCGGGCGGCAGTACCGCGGTAATCGCATCGGCGACACAGGCCACATAACGGTTTTTCGCCGACCCAGTGTGCACTTTCTGCTTTTTCTTCATCTCGTCAAACGCGGTGACGCCCATCTGCGACATCTCGCCGCTGGAGAACAACAGCAATTGGCGCCGGCCGGTGGGCGACTGCACACAGGCGCTTACCAGCAACAGGATGGAAAACACGGTAACAATCCGGCTTAGTCTGGTCATGGATCAATCCTCAACAAGTTTTACGGCAGTATGCCGCAGGCAAGCTGAACCGGAAATTGACCGGCCCGCTTATTTCGCAGGTATTTTGATACCGCCAAAGAATGCGGCTTCGCCGGGTGTTTTCGGCCGGGAGCGGCTGAGTTCGCGCTCTTCGGCGTCGAAAAAGCCGCGCACCTGACGCCACTCTGCCTGATGGTAGGGCTCCATAGTGCACCACAGGCGCTCGTAGCCGGTATGTTTAATCAACCACTGGCCATCCTGCTTCTGGTATTCATCCCAGTAAATACCGGTGCCGCGGATCACCATATCCTGATCCGAGAGCAGCACCGTGTCTTCAAAATGCCAAATGCCCGTGGCATTGCTGTCATCGACAATGGTGATTTCCGGATGGTGCCCCTGATGCTGGTGGTACATTGTTTTCGGCATATTCTCGGTAAAAAATTCGAGCAGTTCGGCACGCCCTGAAAATGAGTTGCGGCCGTTGTCGTAGGCAGTGGTCACATCCTCGGTGCAGTGGCTCACCAGCTCTTCAAATTGCTTCATATCCAACAGACGGAAATAGCGGTATTTCAGCTGTTTGATTTTTTCGATTTCAAGTAACTCGTCCATAGCGGCTCCGTAGCGGTAAAGCGTAGATGTGACGAGTGATTGTAGAGGACCGCAACCGATCAGTTGCGGCTTATCCTGCCAAGATGGCTTGCGATTGGCGTCAGTCAGCCGTTAAGACTGGTGGTACTGACCGGAAAGCTCATGTACCGCATCGATCATCGCGCCGGCGTGATCCGGATTAACCTCAGGCGTAATACCGTGACCCAGATTAAATACATGACCGGGGCCGTTGCCGTAGTCCGCCAGAATCGTGGCGACTTCCTGCCGGATCCGAGCCGGTGAAGCGTGCAGCATGGCCGGATCCATATTGCCCTGCAGCGCGACCTGAGCGCCGACCCGGCGGCGCGCGTCGCCGATATTCTGCGTCCAGTCCAGGCCTAAGCCATCGGCGCCCGTGGCCGCCATCGCCTCCAACCAGGGACCGCCACCCTTGGTGAACAGAATTACCGGCACCCGGCGTCCTTCGCGCTCCTTAATCAGGCCGCTGACAATCTTCTGCATATACGCCAGTGAAAACTCGAGATACGCCGGCGGCGTTAAGGTGCCACCCCAGGTATCAAATATTTGTACTGCCTGCGCACCGGCTTCTATCTGCGCGTTTAAATAAGCAGTCACCGCATCGGCAAGCTTGCCCAGCAAGGCGTGCATCAACTCCGGCGTATCGTAGGCCATCGCCTTGGCGCGGCGGTGATCTTTAGAACCACCGCCCTCAATCATATACGTCGCCAGCGTCCACGGGCTGCCGGAAAAACCGATCAGCGGCACTCTGCCACCGAGCTCGCTGCGGATCATCGACACAGCCTTAACAACGTAGTCCAAATCGGCGTGGATATCCGGCGCCGGTAAGGCCGCAATCTCAGCCTCGCTGCGAACGGTCTTTTTAAATTTCGGGCCCTCGCCCTCTTCAAAATACAAACCGAGCCCCATCGCATCGGGGATTGTCAGAATATCGGAAAACAATATTGCGGCGTCGAGATCGAACCGCTCCAGCGGCTGCATAGTGACCTCGCAGGCGCGCTCCGGATTGCAACAAAGCCCGAGAAAATTTCCGGCTTTGGCGCGGCTTGCACGGTACTCCGGCAGGTAGCGACCCGCCTGTCGCATCATCCATACCGGCGTGACATCGACAGGTTCACGCATCAAGGCGCGGAGGAAACGATCGTTTTTTAGTTCAGTGGCCACTATTTAATTCCAAATTAAGATTTCGTGCGGGTCGCGAGCGACCAGAACAAATTTTCAGGACACGCCGTGAATACTTCCTTGTAGGCTCGGCGCCAGCTTCCATGCTGGCGACGGTCCTGTAAATTCATTCTGATCACCCGCGCCCTCGATATTCAACGCGCGATTCCACCATTCAAAGCAGCACAGCAACTCGCCGAATACTCCTATGCCTGAAGCAGTGATTCGGCGGCAGCTATTTCGCAGTGACTAGCGGCAGGACAGCCGAGGGACCGGGCCATGGATGGCCCAACCGGAACGGAGAAATAGCTACCGTTGAAGCACTGCCCGCTCGGTGTATCAAACTTCCAGATAATCCAGAATGCCTTCTGCAGCCTGCCGCCCTTCCCAAATCGCGGTCACTACCAGATCCGACCCGCGCACCATATCCCCGCCGGCAAACACCTTAGGGTTAGAGGTCTGGAATTTAAATTCCTGCTGCTCCGGCGCAACAACGCCCTGCCAGTCGTTGAGTTCGACACCGTAGTCAGCCAGCCACTGCGGCGGGCTCGGTTGAAAACCAAATGCAACCAACACGACATCCGCCGGCAATATTTCTTCACTGTCCGGAACCACAACCGGCCGGCGACGGCCGTTTGCATCGGGCTCACCCAATTTGGTTGATACCAGCTTCACACCTTCAACTTTTC
Organism: Spongiibacteraceae bacterium; assembly: GCA_041622815.1. Classification (GTDB taxonomy): domain Bacteria; phylum Pseudomonadota; class Gammaproteobacteria; order Pseudomonadales; family Spongiibacteraceae; genus JBFJYC01. The sequence goes on from JBFJYC010000079.1 coordinate 3,166, forward strand.
CGTCACCGACGATTTCTACCGGCTGGCGGTTGAACAAAAAGCGCACACCTTCTTCCTTGGCGTTGGTGACTTCACGACGCGAGCCCGGCATATTTTCCCGGTCACGGCGATAGGCACAGGTCACGCTGGTTGCGCCCTGACGAATCGAAGTCCGGTTGCAGTCCATGGCTGTGTCGCCGCCACCGAGCACAACAACGCGCTGACCTTTGACGCTGACATAGTCGGCAGGGTCTTTTTCGAAACCGAGGTTGTGATTCACGCTGGAGACGAGGAACGGCAGCGCCTCGTGCACGCCGGGCAGGTTTTCACCGGGAAAACCACCAGTCATTGAAGTGTAAGTACCGGTACCGAGGAATACGGCGTCATATTCTTCAAGCAGGGATCTGGCATCGACATCGACTCCAACATCGACATTGAGGCGGAACTCGATGCCCATCTCTTCAAATAATTTGCGCCGACGCACCATCACCGACTTTTCAAGCTTGAACTCCGGAATACCGAAAGTCAGCAGGCCGCCGATTTCAGGATATCGATCAAACACCACCGGCTTTACACCGGCACGCACCAACACGTCGGCACAGCCGATACCGGCCGGGCCGGCACCGACAATTGCGACCTTCTTGTCGGTCCAGACGCGGCGTGACAGGTCAGGCTTCCAACCCATCGCCAGCGCGGTGTCAGTAATATACTTTTCCGTGGCGCCGATTGTGACCGCGCCGAAACCGTCATTCAGGGTACAGGCACCCTCGCACAAGCGGTCCTGTGGGCAAACGCGCCCGCATACTTCCGGCAGACTATTGGTCTGATGGCTTAACTCAGCGGCTTCGAACAGGTTGCCGTCGCTGACCAGCTCCAGCCACTGCGGAATAAAGTTGTGCACCGGGCACTTCCATTCGCAGTAGGGGTTGCCGCAGTCCAGACAGCGGTGCGCCTGATGCTTTACCTGCTGCTCGCGGTAGGGTTGATATATCTCAACATACTCGCTGCGACGGGCGCGCATCGGTTTCTTGTCGGGGTCTTCGCGACCGACTTCGACAAACTGAAAATTGTTCTGCAATCTCTCTGACATATACCGGTAATCCTACTGCGCGCTGCGCGTGATGTTTTCCAGCAAATTGGTGAGGTTGGCGGCCTTCGGCTTCACCATCCAGAACTTGCCGATATAATCAGCCCAGTCATCCAATATATGCTGACCCCACGACGATCCTGTGTATTCCACAAATTCGCGCACGTTTTCCCGGAGGTGGTTCCGGTAAGCTTCAAAAGATTCTGAATTGATCCGGCAGATTTCAACCAGCTCACTGTTCAGGCGATCGACAAAACGCCGATCTTCGTCGAGTACGTAGGCAAAACCGCCGGTCATACCCGCGCCGAAATTCACACCGGTGGCGCCGAGCACGGTGACATTACCGCCGGTCATATATTCGCAGCAGTGATCCCCCGCCCCTTCGATTACCGCGTGAGCACCGGAGTTGCGTACCGCGAAGCGCTCGCCGGCGCGGCCGGCGGCAAACATCCGGCCGCCGGTGGCACCGTACAGACAGGTGTTGCCCATAATCGGCGTTTCGTTCGACTTAAAGGAACTCACCATCGGCGGGCGCAGCACCAGCGTACCGCCGGCCATACCTTTACCGACATAATCGTTGGCATCGCCTTCCAGATACATATTCAGGCCACCGGCGTTCCAGACACCAAAGCTCTGCCCAACACTGCCGTTCAGATACACCTCGAGCGGCTGCGCCTGCATACCGGTATTGCCGTAGCGCGCGGCGATCTCACCGGAAACGCGGGCACCGATCGAGCGATCACAGTTGGTTACATCGTACTGGAACTCACCGCCGGAGCAGTGCTCGATCGACTCCATCATTTCCTTGACCATCAGCTCCGCCTTCAGACCTTTGTCATAGGGCGGGTTCTGCGGCACCACACAATACTGTGGCTGACCTTCGGCTTCCGGCGGCCGGTGCAGTATCGGTGACAGGTCCAGCAGTTTCTGCTTGTCGGTGGTGCCTTCCAGCTGTCGCAACAATTCTGTGTTTCCGATCAACTCGGCAATGCTGCGCACACCGATATGGGCCATCCACTCGCGGGTTTCCTGCGCCACAAAGCGGAAAAAATTCATCGCCATTTCAACTGTGCCGGCGTAGTGCTCATCACGCAGGTGTTGGTTCTGCGTCGCCACACCGGTGGCGCAGTTATTGAGGTGGCAGATACGCAGGTACTTACAACCCAAGGCCACCATCGGCGTGGTGCCGAAGCCGAAGCTTTCTGCGCCGAGTATCGCCGCCTTGATCACATCGAGGCCGGTTTTCAGGCCGCCGTCGGTCTGCACCCGGACCATGCCGCGCAGGCCGTTAGCACGCAGAGTCTGGTGCGCTTCGGACAGGCCCAGCTCCCAGGGAGAACCGGCATAGCGGATGGAGGTGATCGGGCTCGCGGCGGTACCTCCGTCGTGCCCGGAGATCGTGATCAGGTCGGCATAGGCCTTGGCGACACCTGCAGCGATAGTACCGACGCCGGGTTCAGACACCAGCTTCACCGATACCAGCGCTTTGGGATTAACCTGCTTCAGATCAAAAATCAGCTGCGCCAGATCTTCGATCGAATAAATATCATGGTGCGGCGGCGGTGAAATCAGGGTCACGCCCGGCACCGAATAGCGCAGTGTCGCGATCAGTTTGTTGACCTTGCCACCGGGTAGCTGCCCGCCTTCACCGGGCTTGGCGCCCTGAGCAACTTTAATCTGCAGTACTTCCGCGTTGCGCAAATAGTGCGGTGTGACGCCAAAACGACCGGAGGCCACCTGCTTGATCTTGGACATGCGCTCGGTGCCGAAACGCGCCGGATCTTCGCCGCCTTCGCCGGAGTTGGAACGCGCACCCATGCGGTTCATCGCCGTTGCCAGTGCCTCATGTGCCTCGGGGCTCAGTGCACCCAGCGACATACCCGCCGAATCGAATCGCTTGAGTATCGACTCTACCGGCTCAACGTCGTCGATCGGAATCGACTTAAAGCCCTCCGCAAACCCGAACAGGTCCCGCAACGCCATCGGCTGGCGCTTGTTCACCAGGTCGGCAAATTTCTGCCACTCAGCGTAGTCGCCGGTTTTTACCGCGTGCTGCAACTGAATAACCACGTCGGGATTAAAGGCGTGCTGCTCCTGGCCGTGAATAAATTTCAGCAGGCCACCGGGCTGCACCGGCTTGCGCTCGGTCAACGCCAGCTTTGCCAGCAATTTCTGATCGGCTTCCAGCTCCGCAAAGCCGGCACCGGCGATGCGACTGGCAGTACCACGGAAACAAAGATCGACGACATCACGATCGAGACCGACGGCCTCGAACAACTGCGCGCCGCGATAAGAGGCGATGGTTGAGATACCCATCTTCGACAAAATTTTCAGCAGCCCCTTGTTGATACCCCGGCGATAGGAGGTATGCACCTGCGGTTGTTCACCGAGCAATTCGCCGCTACGCAGCATGTCGTTCAGCACACTAAACGCCAGATAGGGATAGACCGCTGTCGCACCGTAACCGATCAGGCAGGCGACCTGATGCGAGTCCCGCGCGCTGCCGGTCTCCACCACAATATTAATGTCGCAACGCAGCCCGCAGCGAATCATATGGTGATGCACCGCACCGGTAGCTAATAAACTGTGGACCGAAACCTGATGCGGCTTGATTTCGCGATCGCTGAGAATCATCACCACCTTGCCCGCACGCGCGGCCGTCTCGGCCCGCGCCACCACCGATTTCAGCGCTGCTTCAAGGCCTGTTTCTTTCGGGTCATAGGCGAGGCTGATGCTTTCGGTTTCATAACCGGGCACTTCCAGACCAACCAGACGACGGAACTTATCCGGCGAAATCAGCGGACTCGACAGCACCAGGCGCTGGGCGTGGACCGGCGTCTCGACAAAGATATTTTTTTCACGGCCGAGACAGGTCTCCAGACTCATCACGATCGACTCACGTAAGGGATCGATCGGCGGATTGGTTACCTGTGCAAATTTCTGCCGGAAATAATCGTAGAGCGGCCGGACTTCGCGCGACATTACCGCCATCGGCGTGTCATCACCCATCGATCCGACCGCTTCGGCGCCGGATTCGGCTAACGGCCGCAGCACCTCCTCGCGCTCCTCGAAAGTGACCTGAAAATACTTCTGGTACGCCTTCAACGCCTCACCTTCGATCACCACCGGCGTCCGCACACCCTCAAGGCTCGACTCCAGCCGACGCGAATGCTGCTTCAACCACTGTTTGTAGGGGTGGCGCGACTTCAACAGATTATCGACTGCGGCGCTATCGAGCACTTCGCCGGTTTCCGTATCGACAGCCAGTATTTCACCGGGACCGACCCGGCCCTTGGCCACGACATCTTCCGGCCGGTAACCGTAGGTACCCACCTCGGAAGCCAACGTAATAAAGTTGTCTTTGGTAATCACCCAGCGCGCCGGACGCAGACCGTTGCGATCGAGCAGACACACAGCGTAGCGGCCATCGGTGACAACGATGCCCGCAGGACCGTCCCAGGGCTCCATATGCTTGGAGTTGTAGTCGTAGAACGCCTTTATATCGGCGTCCATATAATCCATGTTCTGCCAGGCCGGCGGCACCAGCATGCGCAACGCGCGGAATAAATCCATGCCACCGCAGAGCATAAATTCAAGCATATTATCGAGGCTCGACGAATCGGAACCGGAGCGGTTAACAATCGGCGCAATCGCCTCGACGTCGGGCAGTAAATCACTGTTGAATTTAGCGGCACGGGCATCGGCCCAGTTACGGTTGCCTTCGATAGTATTGATTTCGCCGTTGTGGGCGAGCATGCGGAACGGCTGAGCCAGCGGCCAGCGCGGCGCGGTATTGGTTGAAAAGCGCTGGTGGAAGACGCAAATCGCGGTCTCCAGCTCCGGGTTTGCCAAATCCAGATAAAAGTTCGGCAGGTCCACCGGCATGACGAGACCTTTATAGGAAATCACCGACGCCGACAGACTGCAGACAGAAAACTCATCGCCCTGTTTGAGCGCGCGCTCAGCGACCCGGCGCGCAACCAGCAGGCGGCGGCTCAGTGCCTTCTCATCCGCGTCACGCGGGTTCGCGTTGACCAGAATCTGCTCGATTCTCGGCAGCTGTTGCAGCGCGAGATCGCCGCAGACGGTGCTGTCTATCGGCACTTCGCGCCAGCCCACAACCGTCACGCCCTGCGCCTGCAATGCCGCTTCCAGTGCCGCTCTCGCTTCAGCGGCGAGCGCTTCGGCGCGGCTGAGGAAAATCTGCCCGACGCCATAGATCGGCGCGAGCTCGCAATCAAACAACTCACGACTTATCCGACGCAAAAAGCTGTCAGGCTTTTTCATCAGCAAGCCGCAACCGTCGCCGGTTTTGCCATCGGCGGCAATCGCGCCCCGGTGCGTCATGCAGGTGAGTGATTCAATCGCGGTTTGCAGCAGGCGATGACTGGGCTCGCCCTGCATATGTGCGATTAATCCGAAGCCGCAGTTATCGCGGACATCATTGGCTCTGTAGAGGCCTTCTGCCATTCAGGTTCGTCTCAAAATAATGTTACAAAACAGGTACTTAGGGGACATCTGCCGGCCAAAATACCGCTTCCGGCGAAAAAAGGACGGCCATTTTACACGGCGCCGGTCGACGCCACAAATTAGCGTGATTCAGAGCCTATCCGGTGCAGGCGAGAATCGACTCCGACACCTGCGATAGAGCTGCATCCGCAGTGACCACCGCGCCACCGATCGACTTCAGCAACACCAGCCGCAGCTGGCCATTCTGCACTTTTTTGTCAAGTGACATCAGTTCCTGATAGCGCTCAGGCGGGATCCGCGGTGCCACAGCCGGCAAACCGGCCCGTGCCAACAGCGCCTTGAGGCGATCAAGCTCCGCCACCGGCAAGCCGAACGCACGGCAGGATAAATCCATCGCGATAACCATGCCCATCGCCACAGCTTCACCGTGCAGCCAGGTACCGTAATCGGTCGCTGTCTCGATGGCATGCCCGAAAGTATGTCCGAAATTGAGAATGGCCCGGCGTCCGGACTCGCGCTCGTCATCAGCCACCACCGCCGCCTTGTTCGCGCAGGAGCGATAAATCGCCTCCACCAATACATCCTGCTGCCGCGCCATCAAGGCCCCGGTATTCTCTTCCAGCCAGCTATAAAACGGCGCATCGTTGATTAAACCGTATTTGATCACCTCCGCCATACCGGCCGAATATTCCCGGGCCGGCAGCGAAGCGAGCACATCGACATCTATTACGACTGTATTAGGCTGATGGAAGGCACCGATCATATTTTTGCCGAGCGCATGATTCACCCCGGTCTTACCACCCACCGATGAATCCACCTGCGCCAGCAGTGTGGTCGGCACTTGCATAAAGTCGACGCCGCGCTGATAGCAAGCCGCCGCGAAGCCGGTCATGTCGCCGACCACACCGCCGCCCAATGCCAGCAGACAGGTACCACGGTCGTGCCGGTCGCCGAGCAGGGTGTCAAATATCTGGTTAAGAACGGTGAGGTTCTTGTGCTGCTCGCCGTCGGGCAGCACCACTGTTGATACCGCAAGCCCTTCCAGAGCAGCGAGCACCTGATCGAGGTATACCGGCGCAATCGTCTCGTTAGTCACCACGCAGACCTGACGGCCGCAAATACCGCTACGCAACAACTCCGCATCGGCCAGCAGGCCGGCACCGATATGAATCGGATAACTGCGCGCACCAAGATCCAGCTCTAGGGTTCGCATCGAAAAATCTGCCTGAAACAATATATGTGAAGGGTCGGGAGTTTAAAGCGTGGAGCCTGTGCCCGCATCACTATTACGGCGAAAAGCGGACCTTAACTAACTGTCCTCACGTAGCTTCTTGGTCAACTCCTGCACCACCGAGCGCGGACTGCGGCCGGCGGTATTCGCCTCGACATCGGCAATCTCGCGGTACAGCGGCTCGCGGTGCTCCATCAGCGAGCGCAGGATTTCCTCGCGCTGAGCATCGTCGCCCTGCAGCATCGGCCGGTTACGGTCGCGGCCGGTGCGCCGCAATTGCTCAGCCACGGGGGTATGCAGGTAGATGACAAGGCCACGGCCCGCCATCAGGTTGCGGTTCTCTTTTAAATTGACGGCGCCGCCACCGGTAGAGATTACGGTGCTGTCGAGCTCGGAAAGCTCGGACAACATGGAGGCCTCGCGGGTGCGAAAGCCCTCTTCGCCCTCCATATCAAATATCCACGGAATATCGACGCCGCTGCGCGACTCAATTTCAGAATCGGCGTCCTTGAAATCAAGACGCAATTCGTCCGCGAGCATTTTGCCAATGGTAGTTTTTCCGGCGCCCATCGGCCCGATCAGAAAAATACGACCCCAATGCTTCATTAGTCGATCAACGTATCCGCAAGAATCCGGGGGGTGACGAAGATCAGGATTTCCTGCTTATCCTGACTCGACGTTTTGCTTTTAAACAAACGACCGAGATAGGGGATATCGCTGAAGAACGGCACCTTCGACTCCGAGTACAATTCCGACGTTCCGAATATGCCGCCCAACACCACAGTCTCGCCGTTACCGACCAGCACTTTGGTATTGATCTCGGTGGTATCGATCGTCGGAATCTGGACGCCCTGGTTGGCGACCGCCAACTGCCCGACCGAATCCTGACTCAGCTTGATCTCCAATTGAATACGGTCATCCGGCGTGATAATCGGCGTGACGTCCAACTCCAATACCGCCTCTTTGAAGGCGATCGTAGTTTCACCGTTGGCCGATGATTCCGGATAGGGAATCTCGGTACCGGATTTGATATTCGCGGTTTCTTTGTCGCCGGTAATAATTTTCGGCTGTGAGACAACCTCGCCGTTGCCCTGGCTGGCGAGTGCGGATAGCTCAAGGTCTACAGCGACATCATGTCCGATAAAACCGATACCGATTGCACCGGTCACACCGGACAGACCCAAGTCGACAACGACACCCTGGCCCGGCTGACCACCAACGCCACGTGCCGGTGCCGAAAACTCATCATTTGCAGATCCGCGCGGCGCGCCTGACCAGCGCACACCCAAGCTCTCATCCCAGCCGGTGGATGCCCGCACAATCCGCGCTTCGATCTGCACCTGCCGTACCGGCACGTCGATCAAACGCATCAAGCGCCGGAATTCTTCGAGCTTTTCTGCGGTCTCGGTAATCAGCAGCGAATTGGTGCGCTCATCGACAATAACTTTGCCGCGCGGCGACAGAATGCTGCCGGTAGCCCCGCCTTTCTGGCCACCGCCGCCCTGCTGCCCCTGCCCCTGCCCGCTGAACAACTTAAACAACTCGGCGGCATCGGCGTATTTAACCCGCACATACTCAGTCTGCAGAGGTGCCAGTTCCTCTACCTGCTTCTTGGCTTCGATTTCCTGACGCTCACGCTCGGCTATCTCGGCGGCCGGTGCGACCAGCAATACATTGCCGACCAAGCGCTTGTCGAGTCCCTTGGTTTTTAACACCAGCTCCAGGGCCTGATCCCAGGGCACGTTTTGCAGACGCAGCGTGATGCTACCGGATACCGTGTCGCTGGCGACGAGGTTTAACTCGGTAAAGTCAGCGATCAACTGCAGCACTGCGCGCACTTCTATATTCTGGAAGTTGAGCGAGAGCTTTTCGCCGACATAGGCAAATTCTTTGCGCTTCTCTTCAATTTCGTGATCGCTCAGCGGTTTCACGCTGATCACATATTCGTTGTCAGCCTGATAGGCGAGATAGTCGTAC
>JBFJYC010000080.1:0-11800 GCA_041622815.1 Spongiibacteraceae bacterium
CCACTGTTCAGCCAGCAATTCGCCGATATCGGTATGATCATAGCCGAGGATTTCGCGTTCAGCGCTCAGATCATCGGCGCCAAAATCGTACAGCTGTCTGATTTTTTCCGCTTCCTCGGGTAACTGTGTTGCGATAACCAAGCTGCCGATGTTGTGCAATAAGCCGGTGGTGAATGCGCTGTCACGCTCCGGCAGCCGGGCGAGGTAGGCGAGCAGGCGCGCGCTGCCGGCGGCATAAGACGCGCGCTTCCAGAATTCACGCGTCCACTGCCGGTCGGGTTTCAGGCCGTTAAAGGCGCGTACTATGCCGATGGCGGTGACCAGCTCCACAGTCTGCAAAGTGCCCAGCCGGGTGACCGCACGCGTCACCGAACCGACCCGCAAGTGGCCGCTGAACAAGCTGCTATTGGCCATGCGGATTACCGCAGTCGCCAGTGGCGGGTCTAGCTCAACACTCAGCGCAATATCGGCCAGCGACGCGTTTTCGTCGTCGAGCATTTCGCGAATGCGAAAGGCATTGTCCGGTGGTGTGATCGAAGCTGATACTTTTTGCATCAGGGCATCGAGACTGATGGCCATGGGTAAAAAACTCGCCGCTTTAATTTTCTGCAGTGTGGGTGAGTCCGCGGCAATTACACACCGCGGATTTGTGTTTTTGTGAGCGGTGTCACAACAACGGCCGGGCCATCACGATAGTTGCGGTCTGATAGACCTATTTTAAGCGGGCCGCGCTGCTGTGGCGTGTCGCAGTTGCCATGCCGCCCAGGCGAAGCCGCCCTGTGCAATAAAGTTCAGGCTCTCTTCGATCCACTGCAGCGCAGCGGTTTGCTCCTCGATACGGCCGAGGCCGCTGAGGATAAACGCCATGGTCAGATTGACAATAAACAACAGCGATGCGAAGCGCAGCTGCCGTCGCCAGGCGGTCATCGCCAGACTGATTAGCAGCACACTGTTGAATATTGTGGTCAGCGCCAGCAGCACAAAAAACCACATGCGCGAATCGGGGTAAGCGCTTGTAAGCATAAACGCTAGCGCGCTGGTAAACAGTATGACGCTGACGGCAAAGCTGAAATGGGTGGTCGCGGAAGCGTCTGAGCGCGTCGCAAACCAGCCCCGGCACAGAATAATAAAACCGGGCGTCAGGCCGAGAAATAACATCGCATCCAGTGCTTCGATGTCGTTGGCTGAAGCCGCGTAAATCAGTTTCCATGTCGCCTTGCACAAGCCGCCGCTAATTACTGCCAGCCAACCGAGTGTGAGGAGCCCGGTCAGCGCTGCGTTACGCGCAATCAGGTAGGCGCGAATCTGCCATAGTCCGAAGCCGGACAGCAGCACCGGCAGGTAATCGAACAGCGCCATCGGAATCGTATAGCCATGCATTGGATTCGCCTTTCCGTGTTTTATTAGTCAGATACAAAAACGCCCGCCGTTAAGCGGGCGTTTGTTACCACAAACAGCACCTACAGGTTGTACTTAACCTGCGCGCCGAAGCTGGGGCCGGTCACCTTCGCGGCCAGATACTGGTTGAATACGCCGATGTAGAATGCGTTGGCCGCCTTATCTTCATTAAGAATATTCTTGCCCCAGATATTAAATTCCCACTTGTCGTTCGGATCGAGGATATTCATCGATGCGTTCACAATCGTCCGTGAGGGAACCCAGGCCAGATTGACCGGTGTTAGGTACTGGCGCGACTGGTAGGTGATATCGATACGCGGTGAAATCAGCCAGCCGTTCTCGAAGTTATGACGGTAGGCGATACCACCGTTGGCTTGCACCTTAGAGGTCCGCGCCAGCTGGTTGCCGCCGACTTCGCCGTCGCCGTTGCACAGAGGAGAGTCCCAGCAGTTGATTCTTGCCGGGTCATCGTCGCCGTCGACATCGCCGTCGTCATCCGAATCGCGGCGCTGGGACGGCGAATAAATTACACCATCGCGGTACTTGGGGTCGTTCAGTGACAGGCCGAGATTGACGGTCCAGTTGTCGGTCATCCGGTAAGTGGTCTCAGCCTCCAAGCCGACGCTGGTGGTGTCGCCGATATTCTCAGTAATGTCCGAGGTTGATAAGCCTGCAATTGCAGGTGGAATGCCACCTTGCAAGCCTGTCCAGTCGATGTAATAAAGCGCGGCGTTAACTGTCAGGCGACGATCAAGAAATTGATTCTTGGTGCCGATTTCGTAGGTCCAGTTTTCGGCTTCATCAAAGGTCTGCTGGTTGGGGTCGACGGCGTTGTTGAAGCCGCCGGCCTTAACCCCTTTGGCGGCCGAGAAATACACCATGCTGTGCTCCGCCAGGCTCCACTCGACGATCATGCGCGGTGTAAAGTAATGGAATGTTGCCGCGTCACTAGGTGAAACAATTGTGCTGCACAGCGAGGTGCCGTTGGTCGAGCCGCCGGAACCTGTTTCGAAAGGGTTTTCCGGGTCAGGGCAGTCGTCCTGTGTAGGAATGCCTGATACGGGATCAAAAAGTGGGTCGTAGACAATTCGCTCGTTAAATGGAATGCCGAAAGAATCGCTGCGTCGTTGGATGGTCTTGTTTTCTTCGGTGTAACGCGCCTCGATAGTTGCAGAAATATTGTCGGTAACGTCGTAGCTGAATGAAAAGAAAAACGCGGTGACATCATCGGCGTAAGCCGTATCTTCTGAATGGACCTTGCCGTGTTGGCGAAAACCCAGGTCATAAGCGACGTAGAAAGTACGATCTTGCGGTGTCCGCTGTGAAACAACCGGTGATAATGCTTCGCCTAAGGGGATGTCGCAGTTGGCGGCGTTACCTGTCGGAGTGGTTCCGAAGTTCTGAGTGTTGGCATTTTGCCCGTGTGGCTTGTCCGGATAATCCTGCCCGGTGAATTGGCCAGAGGAGCAAACCGGACTTACATACACCAGAGTCCATTGCTCGTCTTCAACTTCAGAATAATAAGCACCAAAGCTGCCACGGAGCCGGTCAGTCATATGCCAGTCGAAGCGGAATTCGTGGGATGTCGCTTCTAGTATAGAATTTGGCCGCGAACTAAACGAGTTGGTATAAACAATATGCGAGTCGCCGGTACCCAGTTCCAGCGACTGACCGATTTCAGGGTCTTCGCCGCCGGGTCCGCCGGTCGACGTAGAGCTGTGATCAGTCCAGCCAAAGAGGTAATGGATCTGCATGTTCTCGTTGATATCCCAGTCGATGGCAAAGGTTGCCAGATCGGTCTCTGCTTCGGCGCCCCAGCCGCGCGGGTCAACGACCAGCTTGTCGTCACCATAGCTGCGCGGTGCGGCCTCACCGGCATAGGCCGGTAATTCACCGCAGTAAGCTGAATTTGCGTCGAAGGACGATGGCCCCGAGTTCGTTGTTTGCGTGTTGCCGGTTGTAAACAGGCAATTCAGATCGTCCTGCTCCCAGAGACCGAATTTACGCGCGCCGATGCCGCTGAGCTGATAGGCGGGCTGGGTATCGCGAATAATTTCGACGTGATAGAAGCCGAGGTGGGTCGCGATGCTGTCGCTGACGTCGAAGGTCAGCTGCGTGGCATAAGAGGTGTCTTCCCAGCCACCGAGACGACCCGGACTGCTCGGGCCTGAAGGATCGGCGTCTTTCTGCGAGTGGTCGTTGTCGTGATGTCCGTCGTAAGTGGTATAGCCGTAGGAGAACTTGCCCAGCAGGCGGTCGGTACCCAGCGGTCCGGTATAGCCGAAGCGTACATCGGCGCGTTCATCGCTACCGAGTGTCAAAGAGACATTGCCGCCCGGCTCCACGGTCGGACGGGTGGTGACGTAGTTCACCGCGCCGGCAAAGGCGTTGCGACCGTACAGCGCGTTCTGCGGTCCCTTGACGATTTCTACCCGCTGCATATCGATCAGGCCCATATTCAGCATCGACTGGCGCTGCATATAGACGCCGTCGATAAAGAAGGCGACGTTCTGGATGCGCGAAGTGGTGAACTGCTGGGCGAGGCCGCGGATTACCGCGTTGCCGTTGGTGCCGGAGGTCGAAAAGCCTTCGTAGGTGAAGCCCGGCGTCGCCGCGGCGAGATCTTCCACGCCGTTGAAGGCGCGCTGCTCCATCTGCTCCATGGTGAAGGGGGTTACCGACAGCGGCACGTCCTGAATACTCTCGTCCCGCTTCCGGGCCGAAACGATAATTTCTTCAACCTCATGCTTCGGGGCTTTGGGTTTGGCGCTCTGCTGCGCAAGTACCGGTGCGGATTGGGAAAGGACTGCTGCCAGAGAAGAAGCGGCCAATATCCGGAAACTGAGACTGCGCATACGAACTATCCGAGGGTTGTTTATCTTCAATACACCTAATGTACTATCATTATGCTTTTTGAGTCAATTCCAAAGACCGGGCCCTGTGGTTGACCCAAAAGATATAATGATAGTACATTAGGTGTATTGGCCACCGCAGGCCGGGATAAGATCATAACGAGCCATGGGGAGGTAGGACGCAGTGGGTGATTCTAGTGTACGGGTAGCCGCCGGCCAATGCGCAATCGGCAGCGATTTGCAGGAAAATCTCACCACCTGCCTGCGGGTATTGGATAAGGCCGCCGCATGCGGCCCCGACCTGATTGTGCTCCCCGAATTCGCCAACCACCTGTCCTGGTACGACGGCGCCGAGCACTGCTATGAGGTGTCACTGGAGCTGGACGGCGACTGGTTGGGCGCGATCGCCGCCAAGGCCAAAGAGCTTCAGGCCTATATTGTGATCGGCGCCACCCTGCGCCGGCCGGACCATAAGGTCAGTGGCTCCAATATTCTGTTTGATCGCGACGGCAAAATCTTACTGGTTGCCGACAAGCAGGTGTTGATCGGCCACGAAAACGATTTTATTACCCCGGCATCGGAAGTAGCGCCGATTACCGAAACCGATATCGGCCGCCTCGGTCTGTATATGTGCATGGACGGGGTGATCAATGAGACGCCCCGTTCGTTGGGCCTGCGCGGCGCGCAGATTCTGTGCAATAGCCTGAATTCTTTTGCCCCCGATGAGGGCTCGCTGCATATCCCGGTCAGAGCCCCGGAGAACCGGGTGTTCGTCGTTGCCGCTAACAAGGTCGGCTTGTTGGTGCCTGCAGAACAGGCAGAAGCAGTGAGTGCGGCGACCAATATACCGGTGAGCTTTCTCGGCGGTGCCGGCGAAAGCCAGATTGTGGCGCCCGACGGCACGGTGCTGGCGATGGCCAAGACCAAGCAAGAGGAGGTTGTGTTTGCCGATATCGATCCGGCGCAGGCGGATTCGAAGCTGCGCCCCGACGGCACCGATGTATTTAAAAGCCGCCGCCCCGAACTCTATGCGGCGTTGGCGCAGAATCCGGCCGAACAGCCGGAGCTAATATTCAACGGCGCAGCCGACCTGAATGCGGCGATGATCCAGCTGGTGAATAACGATGCCTCGGCCATTGCTGAGGCGGTTGAATTGATTCGCAGCGCACAGGCCGGCGGCGCGCAAATCATCGCCCTGCCCGCAGTGTTTTGCACCGGCATCCCGCCGCAGGAGGGCCTCGCGGCAGCAGCGGCACTGAGTGAGCAGGCCATCACGGCGATAGCAGATGTGCTCGACGGCGACACCTGGGTAACAACTTCTTTAGTGCGCGCTAGCGACGGCGGCTATCAGCATGCCGCGGTAGTGATAGGCGCCAAAGGCGTGATTCATTCGCAGGGCCAGGTGCACCGCAGTGAACGCTTTGCCTGGAGCGAACTGGCCGATGAGTTTGCGGTTATCGATTTGCCGGTGGGCCGGCTCGCGGTGATGTGCAGTGATGACACGATTTATCCGGAGGCGTTCCGGTTGGTGGCCTTGCAAGCCACCGAGATTGTCGCGGTGCCGCTGATCGCGCAGGAGCGTTGGGAATTCACCACCGGCCTGATTGAGCGGGCGGCTGAAAATCGTCTGAATATTCTGGTGGCCGCGCAACCGTCGGTGCTGGGTAATAGTTTTGCCGGCGCCCTGCACGAAGATTTCACCATATTCACCGAGTGGAAAAGTCGGACCTTTGACGGCGTGCTGACCTATCCGATGATTACCGAGGCGGGTGCGGAGGATGCGATTACCACCGCGGTGCTGCACCCGGCAAACGCTGCCAATAAAGTGGTTTCGCACCGCACCCATCTGTTGAATAACCGGCCCTGGTGGCTGCTCGATGCGCTGACTGCAAGCCACTGATCAGCCAGCCCATTTTTTATTAACAATTAACAGGATCTCTGCATGACCGACTCATTGCCCAAAGCGCTGCACGAAAGCGTGCTCAACCGGATTGTTGAAAGATTCGGTATGACCGAAGATCTGACCGACGGTGGACCCTATCTGCCACTGGAAAGTCAGCTGCCGATGCATCAGGGCAGCGTCGGGCATGTGCGTCGCTTTACCGGTGGGCCGCTGTTTCAGATTGTGACTTCTTCTATTGTGGTGCCGGCGATTCAGCTCGACTCCCATATGGTATTTGCATTTATGCCGTCGGATTCACCGATCCCGCATTTCACTGTGGACTCGGTATGTGCCGGCGAACACCACGCGTTTCACCTCGATTTGATTCCCCGCGTTGATATCGGATCGCGGCACCAGTATCTGAAAGAGGTTTATCAGCCACTTGATGATGCCTGTGCCCGCGGCCGTGACACCGAGGGTCTGACCCGCGCGCATCTGTCACCCACCCAGTGGGCGATTATGTCGCCATGGATGTTGGCGAATCGCGCCACTGAGGGCGCTTTCACCGCCATCGGCGAGATTGTCACCGAATATCTGGAGCACTGGTTCACCTTGGTAGACAAGGGCATCAGCGCCGAAGCGGTAGAAGGTATTAGTGCAGCAGAACTGATCGCAAGGGACGGCCGCAACAAGGCCGCCATCTTCAATCCGGAAGTTGACCCGGTCTGGGAGCGGATTATCCCGATGGTTGGCGCCGAAGCCGCCACTGCACAAATCGAATTACTTAAGCGTGTCAGCGCGTAGCGGGCGCAGGGAAATAAAACTATGAGCAAGATGATCGCCGAACTACTAATCGAAGATATGACGCCGGCCGAGCGTGAACGCGCCGAGCGTGTCGAAAGCATTATGCCGACGCTGCGCGACCGTGCGGTGCAAACCGACAAGGAAGGTAGTTTCAATCCGGACAATGTACGTTTGCTTGGCGATGCCGGTCTGCTCGGTCTGGTTGTGCCGGAAGAGTTCGGCGGCCTCGGTGGCGGTCTGCGGGATTGGTCGGCGGCGTGCTTTGCCCTCGGTACAGTATGCCCGTCCACCGCGTTGGCATATTTCTTTCATAACACGTCGGCATCGCGCGGCACTTTAGCTTTGTCAGCCCTTAAAGAAGGGTTGTTCAGTAAAGAGGAAACGCCGCAGGTGGAAGCCTTTGCGCATAAAGTGCTGAATATTATGGGCACTGAGAATAAGTGGCTTGCGAACTACGCCAGCGAATCGGTGAAGTCGGAGCATTCCGCGATCACCATCACCACCGAAGCAAAAAAAGTCGATGGCGGCTGGGAGCTGAACGGTGTGAAGTCATTCGGTTGCGCCACCGGTATCGCGGACCACTATCTTGTTACTGCGGGTCTGGAGGGTATTAACGATGCCAGTGCGTTGGCGACATTTATCGTCGATCAGAAAGCGCCCGGTACCCGCGGTCGCATCGAGTGGGATGCAATGGGTATGCGCGGCACCGCCACCGAGGGACTAATACTGGAAAAGGTATTTGTGAAAGAAGAAGACGCATTGGCATTGCCCGGCGCCTTCGCGAAAAGCTGCCAGATGAGCCGCTCCAGCTTTGTCGGCAATCAGGTGGCGGCATCGGTCATCTATCTGGGCGCTGCGGTGAATGTATACCAAACCGCGATCGACATGCTGAAAGAGAAAAAATTTGTCGATACCGGCAAGCCACTGGGTACCGGTCCGTTCCAGTCGCAGTTTGTCGGCGATATGTATGCCGATCTGCAAACCGCACTGCTGTGGGCGCGTCGTCAGATTCAGATCGAAAGCTGCGAGCCGCCGATGGTTTCCAAGGATGAAGTCGTTAAGTTCTGGCGCACCTGTAAAGGACAGGTTGCCGAGTACAGTTTTAATGTCGGCGTTACCGCGCTGAAAGCTGCCGGCACCTCCGGCACCATGTTCAGCTCGCCCTATTCACGCAGCTTGCGCGATTTGGCGATGGGCCTGGTGCAGGCATTCCCCGCCGAACGCGGGCGTCTGGAAGCGGCCAAGCTGATTATCGAAGGCACCGAGCAGCAGAGCTTCGGCAAGGGCTGATCGGTGTCTGAACTTAAAAACTATATCGACGGCCACTGGCAACAGCCCGCAGACCTGCTCGAACACTTTGTCTGCAATGCCAGTGATAACACCGAGTTGTTTCAGCAGCGTGCCAGTTCCGAAACGCAGGTTGAGCAGGCGCTGACTGCCGCTGCGCAATGTCATGCGCGGGGTGACTGGGCGGCGCTGGATGCTGCGGCGCGGGCGCACTGGTTGGATACGGTTGCCTTAGAGCTGGAAACACGCGCTGAAGATATTGCCCGCGCCGATGCGATCAGTACCGGCGCGCTGCTCAAATTTACCCGCATCGTCGCCAAGATTTGTCCGGCCGCCTTTCGCAACGCCGCGCAGTTATTGCGCGACGGCGATCAGTTGCCGCGATTAGAAGGGCCGCATGGTGACCTGTTATATGAGCGGCTGCCGCTGGGGCCGGCGGCGATCGTCGCACCCTGGAATGCGCCTTCGGGTATTACCTGCCACAAGCTCGCCTCGGCCCTGGCAGCGGGCTGCCCGGCCATTGTCAAACCCTCCGAATGGGCGCCGTTGTCGGGCCAGTATATTGTTGAAGCAATCGAAGCGGCGGGTCCGATGCCCGGTGTTGTGCAGTTGGTCCACGGTGCTGCGGCTACCGGCGCGCAATTGGTGGGAGATCCACGGGTCAAAGCGGTGTCATTTACCGGTGGTCTCGGTGGCGGACAGGCAGTCGCGGCGGCCTGCGCGCAGCAGATCAAACCGGCGCAGCTGGAATTGGGTGGCAACAACCCGCTGGTGGTTTTAGCGTCGGCAAATATCGATTACACCATCGAGCATATTGTTAACGGCATGATTACGCTGAACGGCCAGTGGTGCCGGGCACTCGGCCGCTTGCTGGTCCACGAATCCCTGCATGATGAATTGCTGGAGCGTCTGCTAGCGCGACTGGCGCTGGTAAAGCCGGGTGATTCGCAGGCCGAAGATAGCGATATGGGGCCACTGGTCCATCGCGGTCATCTGGCGCATGTGCGCGAGTCTATTGAGAAGTATGCCGCCCTGGGCGGAGTGGTTTATCAGCCGGCTACGTTGCCGGACCTGCCGGGTAACTTTATTTCTCCGACATTGATCGACGGCCTCGCGCCGGAACTGACACTCGATGAAGTCTTCGGCCCGGTCGCCACCGTGCACACCTTCAGTGATAACCAAGACGCCGTGGCGCTGGCAAATCAAACGCCTTTTGGCCTTGCCGGCTATGTGTTCGGTGAGGAGCAGGAGTCATGGCAGGTGGCGAAGGGCATGCTGAGCGGCATCGTCAAAATCAATGCGGTGACGATGTTAAACCTCAACGCTGCGGCACCGCGCCCGGCCTGGGGGTTGAGTGGTCTGGGTGACGAGGGTACACGCGAGACCTATGAGTTTTTCCGCGGCGCCCGGCTTATCGGTGTTGGCGGGGTGATGCCATGATTGAGCGCGGATTATTGATCGGCGGTATAGAGCAGCCGGCGCAGTCCGGTTTGCAGTTTGACGTGCTGGCACCTGCGACCGAGCAGCTTATGGGCCGGGTTGCACAAGCTGATGCCGCCGATGTTGGTTTAGCCATCGCCGCCGCAAAGCGCGGCTTTACAGAATGGTCAGAACTCGCGCCCCGTGAACGCGAAGCCGCGCTGTTGCGCGCCGCCGATATCATGGAGCAGGAAGGCGAGGCGCGTTATTTAAAAATTCTGATGGAGGAAAGCGGTTCAGTCATCACCAAGGCGCGTTACGAACTCACCTATACGGTTGACCTGCTGCGGACCGCGGCCGGTGAGTCGCGTCGTTTGTATGGCGATACTTTTCCGAATGACCGTCCCGACCGGATTTCCATGGTGTTCCGTGAGCCGGTTGGTGTAATCGCCGTGGTTTCACCGTACAACGCGCCATTGGCGTTGCTCTGCAAGATGGCGGCGTTTCCGCTCGCCGCCGGTAACAGCGTCGTCATTAAGCCGTCGGAAGAGACGCCGATTATCGCGATCGAATTTGCCAAGCTGCTGGTTGAAGCGGGTGTGCCGGCCAACGCCGTGAATGTGGTAACGGGCTTTGGCAAGGACTGTGGTGCGGCACTGGTATCCGATAAAGATATCGACGGCATCGCGCTGACCGGTTCGAGTAATACCGGCAAGGCCATCGGCGCTCAGGCGATGCAGCGCATGGTGCGCGCGCAGCTGGAACTCGGTGGCAAGAGTGCTTTGCTGGTACTGAAAGATTTTGATCCGCGCGAGGCTGCGGAGATTGCAGCGGCGGGGATGTTTAACCACGCCGGCCAAATTTGCATGGCGAACTCGCGGATCGTGGTGGAAGCACCGGTGTTCGACGCCTTTTGCGCTGCACTGAAAGCGGTTTGCGGGCAGCTCAAAATCGGCGATTTGGATGATCCGGATTCTGCCTACGGTCCTTTGATCAACCGCAACGCCGTCGACAAGGTGCAGGCGCATATTGACGCTGCGGTTGCCGCGGGTGCGCAGTTACTGACCGGCGGTAAGCCCGAGTCGGGGCTGGTATTTAAACCGACTGTGCTGGTTAATCCGCCGCGCGATTGCAGCGCCTGGCGCGACGAAAGCTTTGGGCCGGTCACGTCGGTGACCATTGCGCGGGATCTGGATGAGGCCATCGAAATCGCCAACGACAGCGACTACGGCCTGTCCGGTGCGGTATTGACCCGCGATATTCAACAAGGGTTTAAGGCGGCGCGTCGTATCAAGGCCGGCTCCGTGCATATTGGCATGCATTCGTTTCAGAGTAATGCACTGGCGCCTATCGGCGGTAAAGGGCTCTCCGGTATCGGTCGCAGCGGCGGTAAATTCAGCATTGAAGAGTTTACCGAACTGAAATGGATCAGCGTGGAGCTCGGATCGGTATGAGCATTCGCCGCGGCTATGTCGATGTCGATCACGGTCAGCTGCATTACCGCTATGCCGGCGATCCTGACGCGACGCTATTGGTGTTGCTGCATCAGAGCCCCAGTAACTCGGTGATGTATGAAGCGATGATGGCGTTGCTTTGTGAGAACTATTTTCTGATCGCGCCGGATCTGCCGGGTTTCGGCAATAGCGATCCCTTGTCCGGCAAGGTGTCGGTTGAAAGCTGGACGGCTGCGATAGAGCAGGCCTTGTCAGCGCTCAAAATATCGACATGCGCGGTGTTCGGTCATCACACCGGTGCCGCAGTTGCTGCTCAACTTGCCTACAACAAAGCAGTGGAATGTACCGAATTAATAATGAGCGGGCCGACACTGCTCAGCGACGCACAAAAGCAGGCGCTGCCGGCGCAGGCATCTGCGTTTCCGCCGGATGATGAGGGCAGTCATCTGCTGGGCATGTGGAATCGCATGGCAAAGAAAGAGGCGGCTGCCCCTTTGCTGTTACGTACCCGGGAGACCTTGCTGGGCTTGTCCCTGGGAGAGACCTACGCCGCCGGTTACGATGCGGTGATTGCCCACGATCTGGAGTCCTTGCTGCCGGCGTTGGATATGCCGGTGCTGCTGATGTCGGGAGCGCGCGACCCGCTGCACAGTTGTGTCGCACCGACGTTGGAGCTATTGCAGCGCGGCACCGCGGTTGAGCTC
>JBFJYC010000081.1:0-11791 GCA_041622815.1 Spongiibacteraceae bacterium
ACTCAAACTGGTTGCCGCGATTGGCGATGCTGACCTGCAGGCGCCTTTCGATCAGGCGCAGGTGTTCATCAAGCTGCCCGCAGAGGGCGGCAAGGCTGTGAGTGTCAACGGGTAGTAAGCTGAGTGCTCTGGTGACAGAGCCGGTAACGGGAGATGTATTCAATAGTGTGTGGTGTCGGCGCCGCGCGCCTGCGAAGAACGGGGGTAAGCATATAACGGCGCCCGCCCGAGGTGAACTGAGAAAAGTGACGGTTTCATTGCGGTGTCAGCGGCCCGGTTTCAGCACAGCGCGCCGCGCAGTGAATTGGGCAGTGCTTCGGTGATGTCCACATCGCAAAAATCGCCGATAAGTGATTGATTATCAGTGGAAAAATTGACCACCCGATTGTTTTCCGTGCGCCCCTGCAACTGGCCGGGATCCTTTTTTGAGGGACCGGTGACCAGAATCCGCTGGCGGCTGCCGACCATGCGGCGGCTGATAAAGGCGGTATTCTGGAGGATACGGTCCTGCAGAATCTTCAGGCGCTGTTTTTTGACCGCCTCGGGGGTGTCGTCCGCCAGCGCCGAGGCCGGTGTGCCGGGCCGGGCGCTATAGACAAAACTGAACGACATATCGAAACCGATGCGACCGATCAGGTCCATAGTGTCGGCAAAGTCGTCTTCGGTTTCGCCGGGGAAGCCGATAATAAAGTCCGAGGAAAAACTGATGTCGGGGCGAATCGCCCGCAGGCGTTCAAGCTTGTCGATATATTCCGCCGTTGTATGGCCGCGCTTCATTGCCGCCAGAATACGGTCGGAGCCGCTTTGCACCGGTAAATGCAGATGATTTACCAGTTGCGGCAGCTCACGATAGGCCTCGATCAGCGCATCGCTGAATTCCACCGGGTGCGAGGTGGTGTAGCGGATGCGGTTGATGCCGGGCACCTGCGCGACGAAAAATAACAATTCGGCAAAATCGACGATCTCGCCGAGATGATTACTGCCGCGGTAGGCGTTGACGTTTTGCCCGAGCAGATTCACTTCCCGCACGCCTTTATCGGCTAATTGTGCGACTTCGGCGATGACGTCATCAAACGGGCGGCTGACTTCCTCACCGCGGGTATAGGGCACCACGCAGAAGGTGCAGTACTTGGAGCAGCCTTCCATCACCGAGACAAAGGCACTCGGCCCGTCCACCGAAGGCGCTGGTAAATTGTCGAATTTCTCGATTTCCGGGAAGGTGATGTCCACCAAAAGCGGACCGTCGGGTTTTTTGGCCGCCATCATGTCCGGCACGCGGTGCAGGGTCTGCGGGCCGAATACCAGGTCGACCCAGGGCGCGCGGCTACCGATATCGGCGCCTTCCTGACTGGCGACGCAACCGCCGACACCGATCACCAGATCCGGGTTTTTATCCTTGAGTTTGCGCCAGCGCCCGAGTTGGTGAAATACCTTTTCCTGTGCTTTTTCCCTTATAGAACAGGTATTTAGCATCAGTACATCGGCGTCTTCCGGGTTCTCCACGGTGACCATATTGTGGCTGTCGCCCAGCAGGTCGGCCAGACGCGACGAGTCGTACTCGTTCATCTGGCAACCGTGGGTCTTGATATAGAGTTTTTTGACCTTATCTTGCATTTTCAGGGTCTGCGGCGGCAGGCACGGTGCTCGTTCAGCAGGTGCCCGGACAAAAGGGCGCGCATTATAGCGGGACTTGTCTGTGCTATCATCCGCGACCTTTTTTCAGTCCGCTTTTAGTCATAGTCAGCCATGCAACCGATCTTCAAAGTCATCTTTCACAACAACCAGCAGGTGTTCGAGGTTTTCGCCCGCGGCATCTACCAGAGCGATATGTACGGCTTTATCGAGGTGGAAGAATTTGTCTTTGGCGAGCCGGATGCACTGATTGTAAATCCCGGTGACGAGAAGCTGAAAAACGAGTTCAGCTCGGTAAAACGTTCCTATATCCCCATGCATTCGATCATCCGTATCGATGAAGTGGAGAAAGAAGGAGTGGCCAAGGTCACTGAAAGCGCGCCCGGCAGCAAGGTGGCGCAGTTTCCGGTGATGCCGGGCAAGCCACCGGTGACCGGTAAAACCGACTGATCTCCTAGGCGGGGCGCAGCCCTTATGCGGCGGCGAGTCGCACGCAATTCACCAGTACCTGCATCGCCGTTGTCAATTCGGCGAGAGTGGGAAAAGTCGGCGCAATGCGGATATTGCTATCGGCCGGATCCGCGCCGTAGGGGAAGGTCGCCCCGGCAGGTGTGAGCTTTACGCCGGCCTCGGCAGCCAGTGCAATCACCTTCTTCGCGGTGCCGGGTGTGACCTCCAGCGACACAAAGTAGCCGCCCTGCGGCCGGTACCAACTCGCCAGCGTGCTGTCTTTGAATGCTTTTTCCAGCGCTGCAATCACCACATCGAAGCGCGGCCGGATAATATCGGCGTGCTTTTGCATATGGGCATGAATCGCGGCCAGATCCGGTAGCAGCGCGACATGCCGCGCCTGATTGATTTTGTCCGGCCCGATTTGCGACATACCCAACTGCGCCGAGAAGGTTTTCAGGTTGCTCGCCGACATCGCCGCGAAGCCGACCCCGGCGCCGCCGTAGGTGATTTTTGAGGTTGAGCCGAACAGATAGACACTATCTTCGGTGCCTTCGCTGCGGCATGCCGCCATCAGGCTGAGCAGTTCGGGCGCGCCGGCTTCCAGAGTATGTACCGCATAGGCATTATCCCAGAAGATTCTGAAATCCGGCGCCGCGATCCGGCCCAGTTTTGCGAAGCGGCGCACCACGTCGTCGGAATACACAATACCGGTCGGGTTGCTGAAGCGCGGCACACACCAGATGCCCTTGATCGCCGGGTCATCGCGCAGCAGGGCTTCAACCGCATCCATGTCGGGGCCGTTGTTATCCATCGCGACATTGACCATTTCGATGCCGAGCTGCTCACAAATACTGAAATGGCGATCGTAGCCCGGCACCGGGCACAAAAACTTTACCTTGCCGCCTGTCGCAGCAGACCAGCCAGCACCGCCCCCGACACCCAGATGCATGGCAAACGTCGCCGCGTAGTGCATCAGTTGCAGGCTGGAATTGCCGGCGACGATCATGTCTTCCGGTGCGACCTCAAGTACCTGTGCGAATAATTTCCGCGCCGGTTCGATACCGAGCAGACCGCCGTAATTGCGCAGATCCGTGCCGTCCTGCACAAATTGCCCGTTGAGAATGCCATCCAGCGCGTCGCTGAGCGCAAGCTGCGGGCTGCAGGGCTTGCCGCGGGTCAGGTCGAGATGCAGTTTCTGTCCGATAAATTCCTGATGTCGGGCTTGCAGTTGTGACTTGTCGGGCTGTGCCGGGTTTTGCGGGTTGGCGCTCATGGGTTTCGGGAACACGGGGTATGAATCGGGCGCGCATTATAGGGCGCTGTTCCGGTCAGGGTACAGTCTGCACCATTGTCAATCGACCGGTGGTGCGCTAGCGTGCAGCGCTTTGGCGACAGCGGAGCAGGGCGATGCCAGTAGAAAGCTACAAGGAGATGGCGCGGGATTTTATCGCGGCGATCGCAGCGGGCGATGTGGAAAAAATTGCGGCGGCGTATCACGATGAGGGTGCCTGCTGGACTTCAGGTAATACGCTGATTTCCGGGTTGATGCCGAAAGACAAGATTGTTGCCGGCGCCGGGGCGGTGCTGGCGGCCTTTCCTGAGGGGCTCGCCTTTACCATCACCGGCATCACCGCCGAGGGTGAGCGCGTCGCGATTGAGGCGGAATCCGACGGTGTGCACGCCTCCGGCAGGCACTACCACAACTTCTATCATTTTCTGTGTGAGTATAAAGACGGCAAGCTCTACCGCTTTAAGGAATATATGGATACCGAGATGGTGACCGACATCCTGTGTGGCGGGCAGCGCCCCCCGGATCACTGAAAAACTACTGCGCTAGGCAGGCGGGCTGTCGGCGGTGCTCACAATGCTCATTTATTGCATATAAATGGCGCTCAGAAGGCTGCGGCGAGGCGGGGCCTCTGCTGCGACGGATCGCAAGGCCTTGCACCGGGCGGGCGCCGCTGCGGAACTCGCTGGGAAGCGCTCAGACAGTCCTCGCGAAGCGCGTCCTTCGGTGCGGCGGCCTTAATCGCGATCTTTATTGTCGCCGCAAAAACCCCGCCTCGCCTCCGCGATCCGGCTACGGCCGTTCGGCAATAAACACACCGCGTCTAGGTGCCGGGTAGCCCTCGACGGTTTTGCTGCTGTCTTCGGGATCGAGAAAATCTGATAGCGAATGAAAGCGCATCCAGTCGGTACTGCGCTGTTCCTCAGCCGTGGTCACGGTCTCATCGACGCAGCGGACGTTTTTAAAGCCGGCTTTTTCCAGCCAGTTGGTCAGCGTGACCGCGCTCGGAATAAACCAGACGTTACCCATTTTTGCGTAGCGTCCGGCGGGTACCAGCGCGGTGTTGTCGCCGCCTTCAATCAGCAGGGTTTCCAGTATCAGTTCGCCGCCGGGGCGCAGCAGCTCTTTCAGTTGGAGCAAATGATCGAAGGGCGAGCGGCGGTGGTAGAGGATACCCATCGAAAAGACGCTGTCGAAGACCGGGGCTGCGGGCATCTGTTCTATACCCATCGGCAGCACTGCTACCGCCGGGTCATTCAGATAGTGTTGCAGGGCAAAAAACTGGCAGATGAACAGCGGGGTCGGGTCGATGCCGACGACGGTTGCGGCACCGGCAGCGCGCATCCGCCAGCAGTGGTAGCCACTGCCGCAGCCGACATCGAGTACCGTGCGGCCGCTTAAATCCGCAATAAAAGGCAGTACCCGGTCCCACTTCAGGTCGGAGCGCCACTCGGTATTGATATCAACACCGAACAAGCTGAACGGGCCTTTGCGCCAGGGATGCAGGTCGCGCAATGCGGTTTCCAACTGATCGCGGCGGGCGGGCGGGATGTCACCGTCGGCACCGACCGCCGAGCTGCCTGTGTGCACGGTCTGTGTGGTCAGCTCCGGCAGGCGGGCCAGTGCATCCTGCCAGCGCGGCAGATCGCCGTAGCGTTTGGTGTCGAGCCCTTTCGCAATCTGTGCGGGCAGGGTTTGCGCCCAGTCAGCGAGATCGGTGCCGGCCAGATGGGCCAGAAAGGGCTGATAGTCGATGTTTGCCATACGCTAGCGGATCGCAACCATCGATACAAAGTTGAAGCACTGAAACCAGACATCAATGCTGGCAAAGCCGGCGTTGCTTAGACGTTGCCGGTGTTCGCTAATGCTTTCCGGCAGCATCACATTTTCCAGCGCACTGCGTTTCTGGCTGATTTCCAGGTCGCTGTAGCCATGCGCGGCTTTGAAATTGTGGTGCAGGTCGGTATTGAGTTCCTGCAGATGGGGATCTTCAAAGCGGATTTTTTCCGACAGCACCAATATGCCGCCCGGACGCATGCCGGCATAGATTCGTTTTAGCAATTCAGCGCGCAGCGCCGGCTGGACGAATTGCAGGGTGAAATTGAGTACCACTACCGACGCCTCTGACACCTCGGTAGATTCGATATCCTCGCAGCGCAACTCCGCGTCGATAGCGATGGTGGCGAGGTGCTGCTTGCACTTATCGAGCATCGCTTGCGAGTTATCGACGCCGATCAACTCGTACTCGATATCGCGCACCGAGGAGGCGATAGCCACGGTGCTGGCACCCAGCGAGCAGCCGAGGTCATAGCAGCGGCTGTCCGGTTGCGCATAGCGGGCGGCGAGCAGGCCGGTGTTCGAAATAATGGTGGCATAACCCGGCACCGAGCGGCGGATCATGTCGGGAAACACGCTGGCGACGGATTCATCGAAGACGAAGCCGGAAATATTGTCCATCGGTTTGGCAAATAGGCGGTCGCGCCGCGGTGCTGTATCGGGGTCATCTTTCATGGCGCGGATTCTAACTGAAATCCGGTGGCCGGCGGGCGGTTGCAGTTGTACCGGTGGGCGACGGATAATGCCGGTTCCGACATCACTCTCCGCCTCTTAGCCCTATGATTGAAAAGCGCGCCTATTATCGCCTCTACTATCCGGTACTCGACCGGCCGGTGTGGCGGGTCAACGGCCGCGATTATGAAGTTGTGGAGATTTCCGAGGGCGGCGCGCGCCTGCGCTATGGCGAAGGGCTGCCCGAGCGGCCGGAAACACCGGTGAGCGGGCGGATTAAATTCAGCGACGGCGCGGAAACCGAAGTTGCCGGCGTTGTACTGCGCAAAGTCGAGGGTGGCATTGTTGTGGTTTTGTCTAAGGGCATCAGCTTCCGGCGTATGTTGGTAGAGCAGGTGCACCTGAAAGAGCGCTACCCGCGCTTCTTCGATAGGCCGTTCAACCCCGCAGAAATCGAAGTTGAACTGAATACCGAACAGCAGCCCGACACCGACACCGAGTCTTGAGTTCCGTCGCGCGTTTTCACCACCTCAGCGAAGGTGGTCCGCCACTTCATTTCGCTCACGCTAATGGTTTTCCGCTGCTGAGCTATCAGCATTTTCTGCAGGAACTGTATGCCGATTATTCGGTTTTCGGTTTGCAGCAGCGCGCGTTGTGGCCGGACGACAGCGGCCCGCCCAAGACATCGGGTTGGCGCGATCACGCCGCCGACCTGATCGCCTTCCTCGATGAGCAGGCGACAGAGCCGGTAATCGGCATGGGGCATTCGATGGGCGGCACAATTTCCATGTTGGCGGCGAGCCGGCGCCCCGATCTGTTTCGGGGCTTGATTCTGATCGACCCGGTGTGGGGCAGCCCGGCGCTGGCGATGGCGTCGAAGCTTATTCCGCGACCCTGGTTCAGCCGTCAGCCGATGATTGCCAGTACCCTCAACCGTCGCCGGCACTGGCCGGATCGTGACGCAGCCGCGGCATATTTCCGTAGTCGCGGAACCTGGCAGGTATTTACGGAAGAGGCCTTAGCCGGTTTTTTTGACCATGCACTGATACCCGCTACCGATGGCGGCCTGCAGCTTGCCTTCAGTCCGGAGTGGGAGGCGCACAATTACTGCACGATCGCGAGTCTGTGGCCGGATATCCGCGCGCAACGCCTGCCGACAATGATTATCCGGGGTACTCGCTCCTATGTTCAGACGGCGCGGGTGTGGCGGAAGTCTCAGCGGTTGGCGCCGCAGCATCGTTACGTGCAAATTGAAGATGCCGGTCATCTGCTACCGCAGGAAGCGCCGGCCGCGACGATGGCGTTCGTGAAAGCGCAATTAGATAAATTGACATCGGCACCGACAACGCGATGAGAAGAATAATAATAGCGCTGTACATGCTAAGTGCCCTGGGGTGCGAGGTGCGGTCACCGGCACCGGTTTGAGAAGTGGCCGCGGCCACACAATGTACCGATGACAGGCCGCAATTCTGTACGCGGGATTACCGGCCGGTCTGCGCGGTGCGCGATAGCGGCTTGCGCTGTGTCACCGCGCCCTGCGATTCAACCGAAATGAAAACCTTTAGTAACAGCGGCAGTGCCTGCGCCGATGCAAAAGTGTATGAACATCGTCCGGGCGCCTGCCCGGACGGGTAGCTTTCAGCGGCTGCCGATCATTGATTCGTTACTGTCGGGCTCGCCTATCGGGCGCAGCTTACAAGCTGCCTGGGCGGCCCTGATTTTGTCGCGGCTGCAGGTGCCGCTGCCATCGGCCGCACACCAGCGTCGTTCTTCCTTCCACGCGGTCAGCGGCGCATTGCTGCGGTTTGAGCACTTTACCGAGTAAGTCGTATAAGCGAGGCCGGCACTGTTCACGCCATCTTCTACGGCGGTAATACTCAGCGGCCGCGGCGCGAACGGGCTGCCGGCATTGGCGAGTAATGGGAACAGCAGTGTGGCTGCGGCGAGTGCGAATTTGATTTTGCTCATAATGACGCCCTGCAAGTTGGTTGAGTTGCCCTATTTACGCGTCAGCTGCGCACTTGGATCACTACGGATATGAATAGTGGTATTCCCTTGTCGGGACTGCCCCGGGCTCAGCTGCTGTCCGGGGCCGATATCGTCGACGGGCGCCGGCGCCTTACAGATCTGGTTGCGGCCGCGCGCCGTCAATATCGGTTTCCGGCATCAATACGACAAACTCTTCGCCCCCGAAACGGCAGGCGAAATGCACCGGCCGGCAAGCCTGCCGGATGGTTTGTGCGAGGCTGGCCAAGACGTCATCAGCGGTGAGATGGCCGTGGGCATCGTTGATGGCTTTAAAGTTGTCGGCGTCGATGACCAGTGCGCTGACGGCGTGCTTGTAACGCCGCGCCCGCGCCAGCTGTTCGGCTAGGCTTTCATTGCAGTAACGGCGGTTGGCCAGCCCGGTCAGCGAGTCTGTGCGTGATATATCTTCCGGTGCGGAAACCAGTTGGTAAACTTCCTGCTTGCCATCTTTGAGTGCCTGAATGTCGGTAATCGAACCGGCGATCTGCTCGATTCGCCCGTCGTCTGACAATGTGGCCGCGGCGGCGAGTTTGAACCAGCGTTTGTCGAGCTCGCCACGTTTCAGGTAGACATCGCAATGAAAAATTTCGCCGTTGCTTAACGCTTCACGCATTTCTGCACTGGTATGGGTGCCGCCGTAGTCGGGCGAAGCGTTAAATTCTTTAGCGTCATACTCCACAGCAAGGCTTGCTGCCTGACCGAGCAGTTCTCGGCACCTTATTGTTAACAGAACGGTTATCGTTGCCGACAGCAGTGTTAAATTACGGAATTTTCAGAGTGTTAGTAATAACTCTGCCTGATTGGCGTTAACGACCAGCCCCCGGCCGGTGTCAGGGCTATAGCTGCTGAGTGCGATCACCGGTTCGTCTCGGTAATCAGTAATGTTATCGGTAAAACTGTGCAAGCCGCGTACTGAGCAGTCGCGGCGATTTGGTGCCGGTGTTGACCAACCACAGGGTTTCAACGGTGCTCAGACCGTTATGTATTGCGTTGATAATATGGTTGAGTGATGCCAGCGGTATTCTTGCCGTTAGCATGCCAATAATCCGGCCGTCATCGCGCCCAGCTTGGGCAACAATCAGGAAGTGTTCTCCGCCGCTGCCGGAAATATGAATAACATCGGAATTACGCTTCAGCTCAGCGAGGTAGTCTTTTCGGGTCTCGGGATCGGGTGCAGGTGGGTCCGCAATGGATATGATGCGCTTAACTTGATTGCGGCTGCCGATCTCTGATTGCACCCCGCCGACACCAACCCAGCTAATGACACTAGGCACCGCTACAAGCAGGGGTAGTGCCTGCAGAAGAAAGCGTTGTAGTAGGGGCATCTAAGGTAGCGGCCAAGTCGGATTGCGACCTGGCGCCATGATTCTCGTATCCTGGTGTGTAAGATATATCGACTACTGCGTACGGCGGACAAGTAGGTATCGCCCCGCATTCCTATCAGGCCAGCTACGCATTTATGCGGGGGCGGTCTTGCAGTTGACGTATACCTTGCCCGACATAAAAGACGCGAGTATGGGGCGGTTGTTGGTTGCAGGCAGCTTCGCTGCCGGGACCCCTGCCTGTCTTGGCGGGGCCTGCGGCCCCGACGCAGGCTAACTATAGACGGTCTCTGGCGACGCATTTCTAGCCGCTTGTGATTCGCCCGGGTACGTTCAAAAGAGGTGCTGTGCCTGATGAAGCTCGAATTTTTCCGTTGCCTGCCCGGCTTTTCCCTGCTGTTTGTGGTGGTGATGAGTAGCCCGGTGCCGGCCGACACGGCGGCGGTCGTTGAGGCGGGTGAGCAGCGTTTGGAACGTTCGCAGCGAACGCAGCGCCGTGCCGACAAGATCGATGATGAGACGCGCGATCTCGCTGATGAATATCAACAGCGCCTGCGCGTAGTCAACGGCCTGAAGCGCTATAACGAGTTATTAAACCGGCAGCTGCAAGCGCAGGACCTTGAGATCGCGACGCTGAAATCGTCGATCGCCGATGCCGCGGTTGTTGAACGTCAGGTGTTGCCTTTGCTCGAGCGGATGATCGATACCCTCGATAAGTTCATTGCAGCTGATATGCCGTTTCTGATACCGGAGCGGCACGGCCGCGTCTCGAAGCTGCGCGAGTTGTTGGTGCGATCCGATATCTCTGCGGCGGAAAAATGCCGGCGCGTGTTCGAGGCTTACCAGATCGAAAACGACTACGGTCGGTCGATCGAAGCCTACCGGGCGCGCCTCGACAGGGGCGGCACGACCTTTGATGCTGACATCCTTCGTGTCGGCCGGGTCGCCCTGCTTTACCGTCGAATCGGTAGTGATGCGACCGGATTCTGGAACACCGCTGAGCGCGTCTGGGTGGAGCGCGAAAGCAACACTTTCCGGCGGCATGTAGAGCGCGGATTAAAAGTGGCGGCCAAAGAGGTGGCTCCTGAACTGATCACTATTCCGTTAATGCCGGTGGCTCGTGATGACTGAGCAACGCAGGTTTTACTTACCTGTTTTCCGGTGGCGCTGCAGCGCGGCATTCTGGTTGTTGTTATCCGTCTGGCCGGTGTGTGTGGCCCAGGCGCAAGACAGCGAGCCGGCGTTCTCGATGGACGCATTGCTCGAACAGGTTCGAAAGGGGCGGGCCACCGATGCTAAGCATGATGCAGCGCGCCTGCGCGAGTTCCGGCAGCGCAAGCAGGAGCAACAAAAGTTATTGCAGAAACTTGTCGATGAACAGGCGCGGCTGGAGCGCATCAGCGCGAATCAGGAACAACAGTTCGAAGACAACGAGCAGTCGTTGAGTTTGTTACAGGACCGGTTGGATGAGCGGCTCGGCTCACTGAAAGAATTGTTCGGCGTATTGCAGCAGGTGTCCTCGGACGCGCGTGCCCAGTTCGCAAATTCGATTACGCAACTGCACTTTCCGGAGCGGGATACGTGGCTGGGTGAATTTTCCGCGAAGATGGGACAGACCGCGGACCTGCCTTCAATATCGGAGATTGAACAATTGTGGTTTGAGTTGCAGCGCGAGATGACCGTCACCGGCCGCAACGAGGTATTCCGGCAAACAGTCGTCACATCGCGCGGTGAACAGGCCGATCAGGATGTGATCCGTATCGGCGCCTTCAACCTGATCGCTGATGGTCGCTATCTGCGTTATATCCCCGAAACAGGGCGCGTCATCGAACCGGGAAGGCAGCCGGCGGGGCGTTTTCTGGAACGCTTGGTGCGGCTTGAAAGCGGCGGGGATGAGCCGGTGATGGTGTCGGTTGATCCGGCGCAGGGGCAGTTACTCGCGCTGTTAGTGCAATCGCCGAGTCTGCTTGAGCGGGTGGAGCAGGGTGGCGTGATCGGCTACTTGATAATCAGTCTCGGTATTGCCGGTCTGCTGGTGGCCATAGTGCGGCTGCTGATGCTGACCCGGCTGAATGTCCAGATCGAACATCAGCTTCAGCACCCTGAAGAGCAAACTGAAAATGCGCTCGGCCGCATCCTCGCGGTCTACGATGCCAATCGCAATCAGTCTTTGGATACGCTGGAATTGAAGCTCGGCGAGGCGGTAATGCGCGAGATTCCCCGCGTCAACCGCGGCTTGTCGCTGCTCAAGGTGATCGCCGCGGTGGCACCGCTGATGGGATTGCTCGGTACAGTCACCGGCATGATCATAACCTTTCAGGCGATCACTCTGTTCGGTACCGGCGATCCGAAGCTGATGGCAGGCGGTATATCGCAGGCGCTGGTGACCACTGTGCTTGGATTGACCGTCGCGATTCCGACATTGTTGCTGCACAACCTCCTGCAGGGCAGGGCCGCGCAGATTAACGACGTGCTGCAGCAGGAGAGTATTGCGCTGGTGGCAGCGCAGGCCGAAGCTGCGGACCGGGACAGGGCGGGGTGATACCGGCCGATGCTGTTA
>JBFJYC010000082.1:0-11579 GCA_041622815.1 Spongiibacteraceae bacterium
ATGCAACAGGGTTTCTTCTCGGTGCAGCAAACCTGTCGCCCCTGTGGCGGCAAGGGCACCGTAATTTCTGACCCCTGCAGCAGCTGTCATGGCCGCGGTCAGACCGAAGAGAGTAAAACCCTGTCGGTGAAGGTACCGCCGGGTGTCGATACCGGTGACCGTATTCGTCTTTCCGGTGAAGGCGAAGCCGGCCCCGGCGGCGGCCCGTCCGGTGATCTGTATGTGCAGATCTCAGTGCGCGAGCACAGCCTGTTCGAACGTGACGGCAAGCACTTGTACTGCGAAGTGCCGATACACTTTGTTGATGCAGCCCTCGGAGGCGATATCGATGTGCCGACCTTGAGCGGTCGCGTAAAACTGAAAATTCCGCCGGAAACCCAAACCGGTAAAATGTTCCGCCTGCGCGGCAAAGGTATTACGCCGGTGCGCGGCGGTGCTACCGGCGACCTGATGTGCAAGGTTGTGGTGGAGACGCCGGTGCACCTGACCAAGAAGCAAAAGGAATTGTTACGGGAGTTCCAGGAAAGCGTCGATGGCGCCGGAGAAAAGCATTCGCCGCGCAAGAGCGGCTGGTTTGAAGGCGTGAAGAATTTCTTTGACGATATAAAGATATAATCGGCGTATCGGAGTCGGTATAAGCGATCGGTTCAGATCGTTTTTCCGGGACCGTCGCCAGCATGGAAGCTGGCGTCGAGCCTACATGGATGTATTCACGGCGTGTCACGGAAAAATGATGTGGACTGATCGCGGAACGAAGGCGGGGAGCCTCAGATGACAGTTCGGATTGGAATTACCGGCGCCGCCGGTCGCATGGGCCGCACGCTGATGAATGCGGTGGAACAGGCTGACGGCTGTGTGGTCGGTGCGGCGCTGGAGCATCCGCAAAGCTCGCTGCTCGGCGCCGATGCCGGTGAGCTCGCAGGCATCGGTAAAACCGGTGTGACGGTGGTCAGCGATATCAGCGCGGTCATTGATGACTTTGATCTGTTAATTGATTTCACCGCGCCGGCGGCAACGCTTGCCAATGCCGCAGTCTGTGGCGCCAACGGCAAGATGATGGTGATCGGTACCACCGGTATGTCCGCCGAGCAGCAGCAGCAATTAGAAGATGCGACCCAAGATGTCGCGGTGTGCCAGGCCTCCAACTTCAGTACCGGCGTCAATCTGTGCTTTCAGCTATTGGAGATGGCGGCGAAAGTCACCGGCGATGATTACGACGTAGAAGTTATCGAAGGCCACCACCGTGACAAGGTCGACGCCCCCTCCGGCACCGCGCTGAGCATGGGCAAGGTTGTCGCAGAAACGCTGGGCCGGACCTTGGAAGAAAACGGCGTGTTTGAGCGCTATGGTCAGACCGGCGCCCGCGGCGACAAAGATATCGGTTTTGCCACCATCCGCGCCGGCGATATTGTCGGTGATCATACGGTGATGTTCTGCGCCGAGGGTGAGCGCATCGAAATCAGTCACAAGGCCAGTTCCAGAATGTCTTTCGGGCGCGGTGCGATCCGCGCGGCGCTGTGGTTGGCGGGCAAGCCGGCAGGGCGTTACGACATGCGGGATGTGTTGGGCTTTAAATAGTCGGAATACTACTCGCGGATAGTTGGAGTTCTGCCAGGGTGCTGGCGATGTCGCGCTGAATACACAGCGCCGCCAGATCATCGGCGCGGGTCGCGCCGCGATTGATAATCGCCAGCGGCTTGTTCATTGCGTCTGCCATCCGGCAAAACCTGAACCCTGAGTACACCGTCAGTGACGAGCCGAGCACTACCAGCGCATCGGCTTCGCGGATGGCTGCTTCGATAGCGGCAATGCGCCCGCGCGGCACCGAGCCGCCGAAAAACACCACATCGGGCATCAACATACCGCCGCAGGCTGCGCAGTCGGGCACCTGCATCGCTTCGACAATAGCGTCAGCCACATCGGCATCACCATCGGGTCGCTGCGCCGCCACCTGTCGGCTCCAGCCGGGGTTGAGCGATTCCAATTCTTGCTGAAAGGCCGCGCGTTCAATCATTGCAGCGCAGTCGAGACAAGTGACGCGGTCAAGACGGCCATGCAAATCGATAACGTGGCGATGACCGACCCGTTGGTGCAGGCGGTCGACATTCTGTGTGGCGAGCAGGGTGATATGGCCGGCTTGTTCGAGTCGTACCAGTTCCCGGTGCGCCGCATTGGGCTGCGCACTGCCCACGAAACCCCAGCCCGCCATGCTGCGCGCCCAATAGCGGCGGCGTTTGGCGGCCTGTTCGATAAAGTCCCGGTGTTGTATCGGTTCGCTGCGCTGCCATTCACCGCGATCGTTGCGATAGGTGGGAATACCGGACGCCGCGGAAATACCGGCACCGGTCAATACCACCCAACGCGGGTAGCGGTGCAGAAATTCCTGCAGCACGGCGGCATCGCTCACTGTGTTGCCAGTGCCTGCTCTATTGCCCGCAGCAGCTCCGGGTCATCGGGTTTGGTGCTGCTATCCCAGCGTTTCACCACCTGACCATCACGGCCGATCAGGTATTTGTTGAAGTTCCAGCGCGGTGCGCCGGCGGCGGCGCCGAGTTGGACGAATAGCGGATGGGCGCGGTCGCCTTTGACTTCGACCTCGGTGAACATATCAAAAGTGACGCCGTAATTGACGTAGCAAATGGTCGCGATTTTCTCCTCGTCTCCGGCTTCCTGGCGGAAGGAGTCGGAGGGAAAGCCGGCGACGGCCAGCCCGTCTTGCTTAAATTGTTGGTACAGGCTTTCGAGGCCGCGGAATTGGGAGGTATAGCCGCAGTGGCTGGCGGTGTTAACGATGAGCAGGGGTTTGCCGCGATAGGCTTCGCACAGGTTCAGGCTCTGATCGGAGCGCAGCTTGCGGATTTCGTGGTCGAGCAGCGCCGGGCAATTGCCGAGTGCCGCCGGCGCGGACAGCGCCGCCCATGTCGCGATAGTGATCAGTATCAGTCTCATCAGCTTTCCTTTTCCCTTTTGCTTGCTGCGTCAACGATTGTACGCGGCTACTGCGGCGCCGGATGCGCTGTGCTCAAATCATTCAGACGCGCTGATTTAATGTAGGCGCAAATACGTATAATAAGGCAGGACCGTTTAACAATAAGAGAATGATCAGGATGTCCCGAGTGATAGAAGTAGCCCGCAAGCCCTCATGGATGCTGGTGTTGGCGGCCCTGCTGCCGTTTTCTGAGGTATTGGCGGCGACTTTGGAAGAGGTGGTGGTAACCGCGCAGCGCCGGGCGCAGAGCACCCAGGACGTGCCGGTGGCCATCACCGGTCTGACCGGCGATTCGATTGAGAAGTTCGGCCTTGAAAACGCCAATGATATCGGCGCGCAGGTGCCCAATATGCAGGTCGCCGGCCCCTACGGCGATGTGCAGCCGATTTTTACCATTCGCGGCGTCAGCATGTCGGACTACAACTCCAACCAGGCCAGTCCGATCGGCGTCTATGTCGATGAAGCCTACCAGCCGGCGGTCTATTCCCACGGTGCCAATTTCTTCGACCTCGAACGACTGGAGGTGTTACGCGGCCCGCAGGGCACTTTGTACGGTAAAAACACCACCGGCGGCGCCATCAATATCATCACCCGCACGCCGGAGGTCGACGGTGAAGCAAAAGGCCGGATCAAAGGCGGCATCGGCAATTTCGGTGCGTCGACCTTCGAAGCGGCCTATGAGGGCACAGTGCTGCCCGGCGTGTTGGCGGCCAGGGTCGCGGCGTTTGCCAAGCGCGATGACGGCTATCAGGAAAACCCGCTGGGCGGCCCCAATGGAGCCCAGACCGATGCGCAGGCGCTGCGGCTGGCGCTGAACTGGACCATCAACGACAGCGCCAACGCGGTGTTGAAAGTCTCCCGCGCCGAGAACGACGGTATCACCACGCAGGTGCGCAACGAACCGGGCGTGGACGTTCGGGGTTTGCCCAGCAATGCCGGCACCGGAGAGGACTTTATCGATTACACCGGCTATTCCAGGCCGACCCGCAATCTCGATCACAATGAGGTGGAGTCCAACAAAGTCGGGCCGCTGATTACCCGCAACGATACCGTTAACCTGACGTTGAAATACGACTTTGAGAATTTTTCGCTGGTCTCGATTACCGCTTACGGCGATGCACAGTATTTCCAGTCGGCCAATACCGACGGCTCGCCCTTGGTGTTGCTGGAAATCGATTGGCTCAACGACACGGTGTCCTATAGTCAGGATGTGCGTTTTGTCAGCGACTACAGCGGTTGGTTTAACTTCATTGCGGGCCTCTATTACGGCTCGGAAAAGCTCAACCAAAAAAACGTCTACAGCATTTTTGAAGACCTCCCCGACCCGCGGGTGGGTGATGAAAACCCCGACGCGACCGGTCTGGCGCCGTTTCTGATCGACTTCGGCATGGTCGATCAGCGTTTGAAGACCGAGAAAGACAGCCGCGCGGTCTACGGTCAGTTCCGCTTCGATATCAGCGAGCGCTTCGGTATCGACCTCGGGCTGCGCTATACCGAAGACCGTAACGATATGCCCTACTACAACACCTCGCGGCTCGGTTACGACGGCTCGCCCCGTGGCACCTATGTGCCGGGCAATACCACCGGCCGGGACGAGGCTTTTACGCCGGTGGTGTTGTCACCGAACCAGTTTGAAGTTTGCATCAATGATCCTAATTCCTGCGCCGCCGCGCCGATGTACACGGACGGCCCCTACACGCTGGCATCGCAGGCGCCGCTAAGCGCGGTTGAGCGCGAGTGGTCCGGCAAGCTCGGCGCTGATTTTGCGATCAACGAAGAAATTATGGTTTATGCGTCCTTCAGCAAAGGCTATCGCAGCGGTAGTTATAACGGCGGCGTCTACTATCTGGAGCGTGGCATCGAAGACGCCTATGCCCGGCCGGAGTTTCTGGATGCCTATGAAGCGGGTATCAAAGCGGACTTGTTTGAGGGGCAAGTCCGCCTCAACGCAGCGACGTTCTACTATGATTACACCGACCAGCAGTTTGTGAATGTTGTCGGTATCTCGGTCTTTCTGGAAAACGCCGGTGCCTCGGAGATTAGCGGCGCCGAAGCCGAGCTGCAGTGGCGGATAACGGAAACTTTCGGCATGCAGCTCGGCGTGGGTTATCTCGATTCGCAGTACAAGGAGCTGACGCTCGCCGATACCACCACACTGGCCGATCCGAATGATCAGGTGGATCTGGCCGGGAACGATCTGATTTCAGCGCCGCAGTGGAATGTAAGCCTGTCGCTGGATTGGGATATTGTGACCACCGGTTACGGTTATCTGGCGGCCAACTATAATGTGGTCTATCAGACGCAGCAGTGGTTCAGCGCATACAACGGCGATGCCGAATACGAGGCCAACCAACAGCCGGCGTATTTCCTGCACAACGCACGCTTAAGCTGGTTTGCCGCGGATGACAGCTGGACACTGGCGCTGTGGGGTAAAAACCTCGCCGATGAAGAATACGATTTCTACGGCATCGATATACAGGCGTCCTTCGGTTACACCTACTTTATCGCCGGGCCGCCGCGCAGCTACGGTTTGGAGCTGAGCTACCGCCTCTAGCGGCCGCGTCAGGGCTGATGTCACGGTCAAAGCGGGTATTTAGCGCGGATTTCAGGTAAGATGCGCCCCCGCTTTTTGCCGGCCGCAGTTAAAACAACGCTGCAGATGCGTTGTTGCGCCAGCCACCACAGGACCCTCCATGTCAGACCCCGAATCTCCGATGCTTGGCTTTAGCCAGCTCAATCTTCCGGCCGCCCTCGAAAAAGCCATTCTCGCCACCGGTTACGAGTCGCCGACGCCGATTCAGGCGCAGGCCATTCCGGTGCTGCTCGCAGGCCATGACCTGTTGGGCCATGCGCCCACCGGTACCGGCAAAACTGCCGCGTTTGCGCTGCCATTACTGGCCCGGGTTGATATTAAAAACCCGAATGTACAGATTCTGACGCTGGCGCCAACCCGCGAATTGGCGATTCAGGTCGCCGAGGCATTTCAGCGCTACGCGGCGCATATCCCCGGATTTCATGTGCTGCCGATTTACGGAGGTCAGGACTACGGCGGCCAGTTGCGCGCGCTGAAGCGCGGCGCGCACGTGGTGGTCGGCACCCCGGGCCGGGTTATGGATCATATCCGCAACAAGAAGCTGGTGCTCAACGACCTGCAGGCGCTGGTGCTCGACGAGGCCGATGAAATGCTGCGTATGGGTTTTATCGATGACGTCGAATGGATTCTGGAGCAGGCGCCTGAAAAGCGGCAGATGGCGCTGTTCTCGGCAACCATGCCGCCGCAAATTGAAAAAATTGCGCGCCGGCATATGAACAAGCCGCAGGAAATTTCGATCAAATCTTCCACCGCGACAGCGGCGACCATCCGCCAGCGCTACTGGCGGGTATCGGGTATGCACAAGCTGGATGCGCTGACCCGTATTCTCGAGTTCGAGACATTCGACGGCATGCTGATTTTTGTGCGCACCCGTATTGCGACCGTGGAACTTGCAGAAAAGTTACAGGCGCGGGGTCACGCGGCGGCGGCGATGAACGGCGATATGGCGCAGGCCCAGCGCGAGCAGATGGTGGGCAAGCTCAAGCGCGGCCAGCTAGATATTCTGGTGGCGACCGATGTTGCCGCGCGCGGACTCGATGTCGATCGCATCAGCCATGTTGTGAACTACGATATTCCGCACGATTGCGAAGCGTATATCCACCGCATCGGCCGCACCGGTCGCGCCGGCCGTCAGGGCGATGCGATTCTGTTTGTTGCGCCGCGCGAGCAGCGCATGCTGCAGAATATCGAACGCGCCACCCGTCAGAAAATTGAAGTACTGCAGTTGCCGAGCGCAGAAGCGGTGAACGACAAGCGTATCGGCGATTTCAAGCAGAAAATTGTCGATAGTATGGGCGGCGATCTGACCTTGTACCGCGATATCGTCACCCAGTTGCAGCAGGAGCAGGGTCTGGCGGCAGAGGAAATTGCGGCCGCTTTGGCGCGCATGGCCACCGGCGATAAGCCGTTGTTGCTGGCACCGGACAAGCCGGCCAAATCCGCCAAGAAAGACAATAACCATAAAGACAGCAAGCCGCGTACTGCTAGCGCTGATGCAGACAGAGGCGGCGACCGGCCGGTGCGCAAAGTGCGCGATGACAGTGCCGGCAAGAGCGAGCCCAGGTCACGCGGTAAAAGTCGCGGCAGTATGGAAAAGTTCCGTGTTGAAGTGGGTCACGAACATGGCGTGAAGCCTGCAAATATTGTCGCGGCAATTGCCAACGAAGCCGGCGTCGATCCGAAACATATCGGTTATATCGATATCGATAAAAACTTCAGCACCATCGATTTACCACCGGGCATGCCGGAAGAGATTTTTAACGACCTGCGCACGGTAAAAGTCTGTGGTAAAGAATTGAATTTGTCGCGCATGGATGAGCCTGCGGACGACCGCAAGCAGCGCACAAAAGGCAAGCGCAAGCCCGTCAAAGGTAAAAAGAAAGGCGGCAAGCCGGCCGGCAAAAAACCTGCCGAAGCCAAACGGCGGACAAAGCCTGACTAGCACTGAGTGAAAGTTAGTGGCTGTTACCGGCAACGGTGGTAGCCGCTTCCTCTGCGTCTATTGCCCACTGCTTAAAATCATTCGCGCTTAAAGGCGGCGACCACAGATAGCCCTGAAAAGCCTCGCAGCCGAGATTTGTAAGCTTTTCGAGTTGCTCCGGATTTTCGACGCCCTCGGCGAGTATCTGCAATTCAAACGCCTTGCCCATCTCAATGATTGCCTCAATCAGCCGTAGTTGACGCGGATCGTGCATCGCGCGCACAAAGCTCAGATCGATTTTCAGCATATCAACCGGCAGCATGCCGAGCCGGGATAATGATGAATGGCCGGTGCCGAAATCATCAATCGCAATGGTGATACCGGCGTCGCGCAGCAGTTGCAACTGCTGTGTTGCGGCATCCACATCACCGAGCAGCAATGATTCGGTTATTTCTGCAGTAAAGTGTTCCGGCGACTCGCCGTGGGTTTTTAATACCGCCAGAAACTCATCGGCAAAACCCTTGCTTTGAATCTGGTAGGCGCTGATGTTTAAGGCCATGCGACCTTTGAATGTGAAGCCGCTGCGGCGCCATCGGGACAGTTGCTGACAGACCTGATGCACCTGCGCCGTGCACAGATCGCCAATCAGCCCGAGGCGCTCGGCGATCGGAATAAATTCGGCCGGCGATATATGCCCGAGTTCTGGATGGTGCCAGCGGCTCAGTACTTCGGCGCCGAGTAAGCCGCCATCGGCTGCAATCTTGGGCTGATAAGCCAGCGTCAGCATTTGCCGGTTCAGCGCCAGTATCAATTCGGCTTCAAGTTGCCGGGAGCGTTCAATGCTCTTCGCGAGTTTTTCGTCGTAGAAGACATAAGCCTTGTTTTGGGCAATGGCCTCTTTGAGCGCGAGATTGGCCATCAGCATCGCGTTGTCTGCCGATGCGGCTTTGTGTTGCACAGCCACAACACCCATCGCAAAGGCCAGGTTGATACGGTGTGTGCCGATGGCATAAGGCTTTGAGAGAAATGTATTGTCGTTGTTGGCTTTTTCCAGAAACTCGCGGGGAGCAGCGGTCGTCCGGCTTTTATGCGAGACGATGACCGCAAAGCGGTCGCCCTGCAGGCGCGCAATAAATGAATTTTCATCCTGCACGCTGCACATACGGCTGGCTACTTCTATCAGCAGCCTGTCACCGGCCTCAGTACCGAATTTCATATTGACTGATTTGAAGTCTCTGATCTCGATAAGAATCAGGTAGTGGGTGTCATTTTTGCGGCATTGAATACGCTCCGCTAATGCTTCCGAGAATCGCTGGTGATTCGGCAATCCGGTGAGTCCGTCGAGATAGGCTTGCTCGCGCAGTTCGTTTTTTGCTGCTTCAAGTGCGCTTACTTCTGTGGCGAGCCTGCGGCTGAGTTGCACCTGCCGGCTGGCAAAATAAATCGACATGATTGCAACAAACCATAGCAATGGTATCCACGACACGTAGACGAAATTTATATTGCCGAGGTCGACGTTATATCCCCAGATAGCAGCACCGATCTGCATTAACAAGTAACCGAGTAATGCGATCAGCGGAAGTGTGTTTTTTACTTTGGCAAGCCGTAGGGTGCAGTAAACGCACCAACCAAAAGCGATCAGGGTGATGAGTAATGCGAACGGTCTGGAGTCGCGTGGTGGGCCGCGGTAAATATTTACGGTCTCCTGCCACGGCATTTGTAGTACGCGGACCTCGTTGAGATCGGCAAAGCGCCCGGAAAACGGCAGTGTTGCGGTAGAGATTACGCTGTAAATTACGATAGCGCTAAAGGCGATGAGGCCGATTCTGGCCCTGCTGATCCGGAGCAGTCCGGAGGTAAACCAGACTAACGACAGTATATAGAGTAATCCCGCCGCAGATTGCGAGCGCAGTGCAATGGCCGCTTCGCTGATGGAGTTCGCCGAGTAGTAATGGGCGGTAGCGATACAGTACCAGGCGGCTAACGCGCATAGCACAGTAAACCAGGCGTGCATTTTCGACTCGCGCCCGCCGATGCTGAGGCGGGTAGAGTGCATCGCGGCAAAAATACAAATCGAGGCAGCGCAATAAAGTGCAGTGATCAGCACGTCCGTGTGAGACCTTATTATCTATTCAACGCGGAAAGTATAACCCGCATTTTGTCTAAGGTGCGCTGGTGTTTTCAACATAGGCCGGGATATTGCTCGGTGCGGCTGACGCATCGAGCAGGGGTAGCTCCACAGTCCCGGAGATTGTAAGGCTGCCGGGCGAGGCGCTGCTGATAGTTTTATATACCGGGTGTTCACCGAAAAATAACAAGCCGACCTGATCGCCTGTAAACAGGCGCGTACTAACTCCGACCAATCTGCCTTTCTCAAGGGGGGTACTGTCCGGTACTGCCGGATCGTCGCCAAAGCGCATTGCGTAATGGGGCGGGTTTGCGATGGTATTGCGGGGCTCGTCTTTCGGGAAAGGCGCGGTATTTGTGATTGTTTGCATGCCGGCATCGGCCGCAGGGGTTGGGAATACTCTGACCGGAGCAACCTGAAAGTGCAGGAGTTCTGCCCTCAATGGCGAGGGCGGGGCCATCGGGATTTGTGATAGAACGGTTTCGCAGTTATTGCCGCTGCCGGTGTTGTCCGCGCTGTTCGCATGACAGCGCCGCACGCCAATGCCTACATAAACGATTTCTTCGGCACTAGGGTTGCTCCGTGTGATCTGTAAATCCGCGAGCGGTATGCCTGCCAGCACTTGCGACATATTGTCCGGTACGGTGTAGAGCGGTAAAAACTGTTGCGGAGCAATCGCGGCGTTGGGGTCCGGATTCGGGCCGGTAATCACGCCTTGCTGACCTAACTCAGCGGTGTCGACTGCAATTGGCACGCAAGATGATGTGGCGCCCGCGCAGCCGGTGGGTATATCAGCGATGCTGTCGAACACGGCGCCTTCTCTGGAGAACTGATATGCCGTATTGCTACTATTGGTGCCACTGAAACCCGGGTTGTCATCACCGGTCTTCAATCTCAGGTCCGTATTAGTGTTGGTCTGGGTTATACAGGCACGGGGAAAGATGTCGTCCGCGTCGTGAGAGGTATCGCCGTTGGAATCCGGCGGCAAAATGCCGCGCAGGTGAAAGTCGTACCAGGCGAGGCCGACATCGCGCATCACGTATTTTTTCGGTATGCCGCCCTCTATGCCGCAGTGAACGATTTCATCGAGGTACATGCTTTGATCTTGCCCGGCGTAATGATCGGGTCCGATTGCGGGTAGCGGATGGCCGGAGGTTTGTTGCAGCAGCCGGACGTCCGTTCCGGCCGCGGCCTGATTTTCCCAGCAGCGTGCATTGTCAAAACCTTCGTTGAAGTTAAACAAGGTGTCGCCGTAACCCTGAATCATAAACAGATGGGCGCGCACGGCCCGGCTGGTGACCGCATTGGGCGGTACTGCTTGCACTGTGGTTTGTCCCGGGTCGCGCTCATTGGGATCATCGAAAGGTAAAAAGCCCGGATCGGGCGCGACAGCTTGATTGCCATCGCAATAGGCTACCGCTGCATTTGGCCCC
The DNA here is from genome assembly GCA_041622815.1 of Spongiibacteraceae bacterium. GTDB lineage: Bacteria > Pseudomonadota > Gammaproteobacteria > Pseudomonadales > Spongiibacteraceae > JBFJYC01. The sequence goes on from JBFJYC010000082.1 coordinate 11,065, forward strand.
AGCTTCTTGTAGTTCTTAATCGAAATCTGATGCGGTTTATTGTGGGGTATGTCGTTTTGTTGAGTGTTTGCGCCGTTGGATTCGGAATTGCCATCGCTGAGCATTAGTGGCAATGGTTCGCCGTTGCCGCCGCGCCCCGCAAATGCCGTCATGATCGTGATCCAGGCCGTTTTTGGTGTGTCGTTGGATGCGAGCGTATAGCGCAGATCAAAACCGGTGCCCATAGGAATCATGGCGTCCACCCGCGGATCGACACTCTGTGCGTTGAATTGGAATAAGCCGCCCCATGAATAGCCGATAGTGGCGAGCGCCGGGTTGCCCTGTGCTGTGTCGGCAGATGTTGAGGTGAGTCGCGTCTTACTGTCTGTTAGCAGCAGAGAGCGGCCCCAGGCCGCATCAGGTGCTACATTCGGATTGGTATGGGCGTCATTCATGGGGTCAAATGCAGAGTCTGTACCGCCCGGGTCATCGAAATTAAAATGCTCCCGCAAATGCACAACCGACCAGTTCACCAG
>JBFJYC010000083.1:0-11497 GCA_041622815.1 Spongiibacteraceae bacterium
GCGCCCGCCAGATCGACGACACCGACTTTGCCGATAGCGACTTTATTATCGCGATGGATGCGAAAAACCTGATCAATGTGCAAAGCTGGGCGCCCGCCGGTTTTAAAGGCAGTGCAGCGCTATTACTGGACTTCGACCGCCGCGCCAGTCACCGCCAGATACCCGACCCCTACTACGCCGATGCCGATGCGTTTGCGGCGTTGATTCCCGCCCTGGAGCGGGGCTGTAGCGGCTTACTCGGCCATATTCGTGAAAATTTAGCCCGGACTGGCGAATAACTGCTTTTCAACGGATAATCAGGCCCAGTTACAGCCGCCCGGCGGGTTCACCACAAGTGCCGCCACCACGGAGCTTTTCAGCGTTAGCGCTGTCCAAGACCGGTCATTCTCTCAACGACAAACGGTCTTCATCTTAGGATTAGATATTTGAATACTGAAATAAATCAAATAGTTAGATTTATATTATTAGTTTTAACTTTAACTATTGCTCATACTGCCACGGCCAAGACCAGTGCCCCGCAACTGGCGCCGAGCGACCTGCACCGGGAGACCGCGCTCAACATCGTGCGGCAACTGGAAAAAGTCCACTACGCCGGCCGCCCCGTCAATGACGAATTGTCACGGCAGCTGTACGACACCGCCTTCGATAAACTCGATCCGGGCCGCATTCTGTTCCTGCAGAGCGATATCGCGCGCTTCGCCGATCGCGCCACCAAGCTCGATGACGAATTGCTGGCCGGCGACCTCACCACCGGCTTTGAAATCTATAACCTGTTCATTAAGCGCTACACCTACCGTCTGGACTGGCTGCTGGATAACCTGCCGCAGCTGATGCAGGAATTCGATTTCAGCAAGGACGAAACCATTCAGATCGACCGCAGCAAGGCGCCGCGCCCCGCTTCTCTCAGTGAAGCGACGGAACTATGGCGTCAGCGGCTGAAAAATCAGGTGCTCAGCCTGCGGCTGACAGATAAGGACAATGCCAAAATCGAGGAGTTGCTGTACAAACGCCTCAACAACAACCTGACGCGGATCATGCAGAACGAGCCCGAGGATGTGTTCCAGTTTTATATGAACGCGCTGGCCTCGCTGTACGACCCGCACACCGACTATTTCTCGCCGCGCCTGTCAGAAAACTTCCAGATCAATATGAGTCTGAAACTGGAAGGTATCGGTGCCGTGCTCGAATCCAAGGATGAGTACACCCGCGTTGTGCGGCTGGTGCCCGGCGGTCCGGCGTCGCAACAGGGCCAATTGCAGCCGGCGGACCGTATTATCGCAGTTGCGCAGGGGCAGAACGGTGAGTTTGAAGATGTCGTCGGCTGGCGCCTTGACGATGTCGTCGACCTGATCCGGGGCCCCAAAGATACGATGGTGAGACTGGAGGTTATTCCTGCAAACTCGGCAACCGATGATAAATCCTCGGTGGTGGTCATCACCCGCAACGAAGTGAAGCTGGAAGAACAGAGCGCGAAAAGCAAAATTATCGAAGTGAAGCGTGACGATGGCGTCCACAAAATCGGCGTTATCGACGTGCCGACTTTTTATATGGATTTCGACGCCTGGCGCCGCGGTGATCCGGAATTTAAAAGCACGACGCGGGATGTCGCGAAACTCCTGAACGAACTTAATGCCGAAGGTGTGGAAGGCATTGTGATTGATCTGCGCGACAACGGCGGCGGCTCGCTGGCCGAAGCCAACAACCTGACCGGCTTGTTTATTAATGCCGGGCCGACCGTACAAATCCGTCAGGCGCAGGGTAAAGTCAGCCGTCAGGGCAAGCGCCTGCGCGGCCATTACTATGAGGGGCCGCTGGCGGTGATGATCAACCGGCTCAGCGCGTCGGCCTCCGAAATATTTGCCGCTGCTATTCAGGACTATCAGCGCGGTGTCATTATCGGCACACAAAGTTTCGGCAAGGGCACGGTGCAGTCGATCTCGCCGCTCAAGCACGGCCAGCTGAAAATTACCGAATCAAAGTTTTATCGCATATCCGGTGACAGCACCCAGCATCGCGGTGTCATTCCGGATATCGAATACCCGCCGATATACAACACCGAGAAAGTCGGCGAAAGCAGTCTCGATAACGCGCTCGACTGGGACAGCATCAAACCGATTGTACGGCGCAAATACTTTGAACTGGATAAGATCCTGCCGAAACTGCGCAGCAAGCACGACGAACGCACGGTGACTCACCCGGAATTCGTATTTCTACGCGAGCAGCGCCAGCAGATGGAAAAGCTCGCCGCGATCGAATACCTGTCGCTGAACGAGGAAGTCCGCCGCAAGCAGCGCGAAGAAGAGAAGGCGCTGCTGCTGGACATGGAAAACCGGCGCCGCGCCGGTCAGGGCATCGAGTTACTCGACGAGCTTGAAGAGGAAGATGTCGAAAACAGCGACGATAAAGTTATCGAACGCGCCCGCAAAGCACTCGAAGAAAAAGACGAGCCCGACCCGCTCATCGTGGAAGCCAGTGAAATTCTGGTCGATTCACTCCCCTTCCACCGTAACCAACTGGTCGCCCGGCGCCGCTAGACGGCGCTGCGCATCGTCACAAATTCTTCCGCCGCACTGGGGTGGATTCCGATGGTGCTGTCAAAGACCGCCTTGGTAGCGCCCGCCTTGATCGCGATCGCCAGGCCCTGAATCAGCTCACCGGCATCATCGCCAACCATATGCGCACCGACCACCCGGTCGTCGGCAGCATTCACGATCAGCTTCATAAACGTCCGCGCATCGCGTCCGCTCAGGGTATGCCGCAGGTGTTTGAAACCGGACTTGAATACCTTAATGTTCTTAAAGCGCTCGCGCGCCTCCTCCTCACTAAAGCCGACCGTGGCCACATTCGGATGGCTGAAAATCGCCGTCGGAACGAAATCATAATCGACCAGGCCGCTGCCGTTGCTGAACAGGCGATCGGCGAGTGCATGGCCCTCTGCCAGCGCGACCGGTGTCAGCTCGTAGCCGCCGGTAACATCGCCCAGTGCAAAAATACCGGGGTCGTCGGTCTCGAACAATTCGTTCACGGCAACGGTACCGGAATCAGTTAAATTAACTGCGGTATTCTCAAGCCCGAGATTTTCAATCAACGGCCGCCGCCCGGTGGCATACAACAGTAAATCTGTCGCCAGCGTCGCTCCGGATTTCAAGGTCAGCGCCAGTGTTTTATCGGCGTTTTTGACAATCGACACGCAGTCTTCGTTAAAACGGATATCGACCCCGCTCTTGCGCATTTCTTCGGCCAGTACTTCGCGCACTTCCTGATCAAAGCCGCGCAGAAATAAATCCCTGCGGTAGAGCTGCGTTACCGATACGCCGAGCCCGTGCAAAATACTGGCAAACTCCGTAGCGATATAACCGCCGCCGACTACAACAGCCCGCTTTGGCAACTTATCCAGATAGAAAATCTCGTTGGAACTGATAGCGTGTTCGATACCCGGCACATCCGGGAAATGGGGCCAACCACCGACCGCAATCAGTATGTTGTCGGCCTCGTAAACCGTATTGCCGACGGCGACATGACGACTGTCCCTGAATTCACCGTGCCCCTCGATCAGGCTGACACCGGCCCGCTCGAGCAGGCCGCCGTAAATACCATTGAGCCGCGCTATCTCGGCGTTTTTGTTGTCACGTAAAGTCGGCCAGTCGAAATCTGCCGGCTGCAGTTGCCAGCCGTAATTTCTGGCATCCTCAAAATCACTCGCATAATGCGCGGCATAGCTGAACAGCTTTTTCGGCACACAGCCGACGTTGACGCAGGTACCACCGAGGAAGCGCTCTTCGATAATGCCGACGCGGGCACCGTGGCTTGCCGCGATCCGGGCTGCGCGCACGCCACCGGAGCCCGCACCGACCACCAATAAATCAAATTTTTCCATTGTCTCCATGCTCTTTGGTGTTAATGCCAGTTGAGGCGCTCACGCAAACTCACCACTTCACCGACAATAATCAGCGTCGGCGGCTTGACATTTTCCCGCGCCACTATCGCCGGCAAATCTTGCAGCGTACCGACCGAGACTTTCTGTTCCGGTAAAGTGCCACGCTCTATCAGCGCAGCCGGCGTGGCAGCAGCGCGACCGTGGGCAATCAACTGTTCACAGATATAGGTCAGTCCGGTGAGGCCCATATAAAACACGACGGTCTGAGTGGGATGCACCAGCTCCGGCCACGGCAGGTCTATCGAGCCGTCCTTGAGGTGTCCGGTTACAAAACGCACCGACTGTGCATAATCGCGGTGCGTCAACGGAATACCGGCGTAACTGGCGCAACCCGATGCCGCGGTAATACCCGGCACCACCTGAAACGGAATGCCCGCTGCGGACAGCTCCTCAATTTCCTCACCGCCGCGGCCGAAAATAAAGGGGTCGCCACCCTTGAGCCGCGCAACCCGCTTCCCTTCCAGCGCGAGTTTAACAAGCAGTCGATTCATATCCTGCTGCGGTACAGCGTGTTCTGATTTGCGCTTGCCGACATAGATCATTTCCGCATCGGCGCGGGCCATGGTTAGTATCGCGTCACTCACCAAGCGGTCGTGAAGCACAACATCGGCTTTTTGCAGCAGACGCAGCGCTTTAAAAGTCATCAGGTCCGGATCACCGGGACCGGCGCCGATCAGATAGACCTCGCCACGGCCGACCGCAGCGGGCGCGGCCAGCGCCGCATCGAGCAAGCGCTCCGCCTCATCCGGCCTGGCGGCGTATACCTGCTCCGCGATCGGGCCGTCCAGTGCCTGTTCCCAGAAGCGCAAACGGGCGCCGGCATCGCTCACCTGAGACTTGACCCGGTCGCGGAACTGACCGGCAAACTCGGCGAGACGCCCGACGCCGGCAGGAATAAATGTTTCGAGCCGGGTTTTCAGCATCCGCACCAGCACCGGACTACGGCCGCCGCTACCAATGGCAATTAACACCGGCGAGCGATCGACAATCGCCGGCAAAATTACCGAGCAGAGTTCAGCATCATCGACCACGTTCACCGGCAGCTGGCGCGCCTGCGCCGCTTCGGAAATGCTGCGGTTGAGTTCGCGGTCATCGGTGGCGACAACCACCAATACGCAGTGCTCAAGATGTGCCGGTAAATAAGTTGTTTCGAGCACTTCGCCGCCGCCGTCGCGCACCAGTGCACGCAGCTCCGGCAACACCGACGGCGCGACAAGCCGCAGTACAGCGCCGGCACGGGACAATAAGCGGGCTTTGCGCAGTGCCACGGCGCCGCCGCCAACCACCAGACAGCGACGGCCGCGGAGGTCGGTATATAACGGTAGATAATCCATTCAGTCAGCCGACAGCACGTCGACGCCACCCATATAGGGCACCAATACGTCCGGCACCAGAACCGTGCCGTCGGCCTGCCAGTAATTCTCCAGTACCGCCACCAGTGTCCGCCCTACCGCCAGACCTGAACCGTTAATCGTATGCAGCCAATCGGGCTTGCCGGTGTCGGTGTTGCGGTAGCGGGCCATCATGCGCCGCGCCTGAAAATCGCCGAAGTAACTGCATGAGGAAATTTCACGGTAAGCCTGCTGGCCGGGCAGCCAGACTTCGAGATCGTAAGTTTTTTGCGATGAGAAACCGATGTCACCACCGCACAACAGCACTTTGCGATAGGCGAGGCCCAGTGCCTGCAATACCGCTTCGGCGTGGCCGGTCAGCTGCTCCAGCGCCGCCTCGCCCTGCTGTGGCGGCACCGCCTGCACCAACTCCACTTTATCGAACTGGTGCTGACGGATCATGCCGCGGGTGTCGCGGCCATAGCTGCCCGCCTCGCTGCGAAAGCACGGCGTATGGGCAACAAAGCGCAGACCTTTTGCCAGCGCCTCGGGCTCAACGATGGCGTCGCGCAGCAGGTTGGTTACCGGTACTTCCGCAGTCGGCGCCAGATAAAACTTGTGCTCGACATCGAGACGAAACAAATCCGCTTCAAATTTCGGCAAATTGCCGGTGCCCTGCAGCGAATCGGCATTGACGATATAGGGTACATAGACTTCTTCGTAGCCATGCTTGCCGGCATGCAGATTCAACATGAACTGGGTCAACGCGCGGTGCAGCCGCGCGAGGCCACCGCTGAGCACCACAAAGCGGCTGCCGGTGATGCGCGCCGCGGCCTCGAAATCCATACCGCCGAGGGCTTCACCGATATCGACATGATCCGGCCTTTCGTCGCCTTCACCGACCGGCGTACCCCAGCGGCTGATCTCGACATTGTCGGACTCATCTTTGCCGTCCGGCACCTCTGCCATCGGCGCATTCGGAATATGCAGCATAAAAGCATCCAGATACTGCTGGGCGGTTTTTGCCAGTTCCCGCGCCGCATCCAGATCCGAATCAATGCGCTGCAGTTCCTCAGCGACTTCGGCTTTAGCTTCGTCCGGTGTCTTGCCGGCACCGATCAGCTTGCCCACCTGTTTGGAGGCGGCTTTGCGCGCGGCCAGTAATTCCTGACTGCTGGTATCGCCACGTTTGCGTTCTGCATCGAGTCGCTCGAACTCCGCAATATCGAGTTCAAATCCGCGTTTAGCCAACTGCGCCGCGATCTCCGCGGTGTTTTGACGCAGTTGTTTTATATCCAACATCTATCGGTATCTCCGTTAACTAGCGCATTGCAAGAATGCCGAGCCAGCATCCGCCGACACAGCTGAGTAAAGTGGCCGCCATATAACTCAGGGCGGTAGAAATTTCGCCGTTTTCCAAGAGTGCGACCGACTCCAATGAAAAAGTTGAGAACGTGGTAAAGGCGCCCAGATAGCCGACAATCAGCACATAGCGCCAATCCGGGTGCAGATGGCCGCGCTCAGTGATCACCACATAGAGCAGGCCGATAGCGAAAGAACCCAGCAGATTGACAGTAAACGTACCGACCGGCCACTGCCCGATGTTCATTGCATGGGTCCACCGCGCCACCAGGAAACGGGACACGGCACCGGCGGCACCGCCGGCGGCAACCAACAAAATTGTCACAATATTCAAACTTTGCCCCCCGCCGCCGCATCCTGCTCGGCTAAGCTGCGTAATTTTGCGGCGATCTTAATTTCCAGGCCGCGTTCCACCGGCTGGTACCAGCGCCGGTCTTTCAGCTCCGGTGGCAGATAGTCAATACCCGCTGCATAAGCACCGGGTTCGTCGTGAGCATAGCGGTAATTATCGCCGTAGCCCTGCTGCTTCATCATTTTCGTTGGCGCGTTGCGCAGGTGCATCGGCACCTCGAGGCTGCCGCCGGACTTCACTGTTTCGCGGACCGCGTTAAACGCGCTGTAGACTGCATTGCTCTTCGGTGCGACCGCGAGATACACCACCGCCTGCGCCAGCGCCAGCTCGCCTTCCGGGCTACCCAGACGCTGCTGCACTTCCCAGGCATCCAAAGTCATTCTCAAGGCGCGTGGGTCGGCATTGCCGATATCCTCGCTCGCCATTCGCACCAGGCGGCGCGCCACGTAATGCGGATCGCAGCCGCCGTCGAGCATTCGCGTCAACCAATACAGCGCGGCATCGGGGGCGCTGCCGCGCACCGATTTATGCAATGCAGAAATCTGCTCATAAAATACATCGCCGCCGTGGTCGAAGCGCCGCGGCTGATCGCTCAGTGATTCCTCGACCATCGCCGCCGTGATTTCACCCGCGTCGCTGTCAGCAGCACCGGCGGCGAGAATTTCCAGCAGATTTAACGCCCGCCGCGCATCGCCGTCCGCAGCGGCGGCAATGCTCAGGGCGACGGCTTCTGAACAGCGAAGATCACGCATATCCGCGGCTTGGCGGATAATCGCGGTGAGGTCCTCATCCGACAAAGAGCGCAATTGGTAAACCCGGCAGCGCGACAACAGCGCGTTGTTCAGTTCAAACGACGGATTCTCGGTAGTCGCACCGATAAATGTCACGGTGCCATCTTCAACGAAGGGCAGGAATGCATCCTGCTGCGCTTTGTTAAAGCGGTGTACTTCATCGACGAACAATATCGTCGGCACATCGCTGGCCTGCGTACTTTTCGCCTCCTCGATCGCCCTGCGGATATCCGCAACTCCGGACAGCACCGCGGACAATGTCAGGAAGTGGGCATCGCACAGCGTCGACACCAGCCGCGCCAATGTGGTTTTACCGGTACCGGGCGGGCCCCATAAAATCATCGAGTGCAGCTGCCCACGATCAAGCGCGTCACGCAACGGCTTACCCGGTGCCAGCAGATGGCGCTGGCCGAGATAGTGTTCGAGTTGCGTGGGTCTGAGCTGAGCCGCCAGCGGCTGCTGATTCAAAACGACTATCCGCCTTTTTCTTCAGCTTGATAGCGGAAATAACTGCGCTTTATCTTGCGATCGGTTTTTACCCCGCTCAATTCCAGCCGGGTCACCTGCCCGAGAAAATCGCGCATCCGTAAAACAACCGGCTGCCCGTCTATAAATTCCATCGTCAGCTTCTCGAACGCGCTCTCTTTGCCCAGCGGCAGTAAATCAAAGATTTCACGGCCGTCTTTTTTCTCAGCTTCCACCGCGTATGCCAATTCCAGATCCGCACCACCGCTACCCAGCACCATCGCCGGGCTCTGCGCCGTCTCTTCAGTAAAATCTTCGACGTTGAGCTGGTCCAGATCCGCGTCGTAGCGCCACAATTTCACACCGTCCGTAATAATCAGATACTGAAACGGCCGCGTACTCTCCCAACGCATATAGTGGGGACGCTGCACTGTCATTTTCCCGGCCGAGCGCTGCAATTCCTTGCCCTCGGCATCGGCGACAATCTGTACGAAATCCGCGCTCAGATTTTTATGCTGCCCGAGTAGCGCCTTGAGCCGGACCACCCCCGCATCTGTCGCGTTCGTCAGCGGCGCACTCAGCAGCAACACAGACAGCAACAGCCGCCCGACCCTGCCAATAATTTCTGAACGATTTTGCATTGCCGATACCTCGCTATTCGGCCGGCGGAGGTGCAAGCACCTCGCGTGAACCGTTACTCGCCATTTCCGTGACCACACCGGCGGCTTCCATGCTTTCGATCAAGCGCGCTGCGCGGTTGTAGCCGATGCGCAATTTCCGTTGCACCGAGGAGATTGAAGCGCGCCGTGATTGCGTCACGTAGTAGACCGCCTCGTCATACAGTGCGTCAGCCTCCGCATCATCTTCACCGCCGCCGGGCATCAGATCAGATATACCGCCCCCCTCTTCGACAATATCGTCGATATAGACCGGCTCACCGCGCTTTTTCCAGTCCGCGGCAACGCGATGGACTTCCTCGTCCGACACAAAGGCGCCGTGCACCCGCACCGGCAAACCGCTGCCCGGCGGCAGATACAACATGTCGCCGTGACCGAGCAGCTGCTCGGCACCGCCCTGATCGAGTATGGTGCGCGAGTCAATTTTCGACGACACCTGAAATGCGATCCGGGTCGGCACGTTGGCTTTAATCAAACCGGTAATCACGTCCACCGACGGGCGCTGCGTGGCGAGGATCAAATGAATACCCGCGGCCCGCGCTTTCTGCGCAATCCGCGCGATCAGCTCCTCAACTTTCTTGCCGACAATCATCATCATGTCGGCGAATTCATCGATGACCACCACAATCTGCGGCAGCGTCTCCAGCCCCGGTGGCGTCGCTTCGGCCATACCTGCTTCGTAGTGCTCGTCGGGAATCCATAGCGGATCGAACAGTGGCTCGCCGGTGGCTACAGCCTCGGTCACTTTACGGTTAAAGCCGGCGAGATTACGTACGCCCATCGCCGCCATCAGCTTGTAGCGCCGCTCCATCTCCGCGACGCACCAGCGCAGGCCATTGGCCGCATCTTTCATATCGGTTATCACCGGCGTCAGCAAATGCGGAATGCCGTCATATACCGAGAGCTCGAGCATTTTCGGGTCGACCAACAACAGGCGAAGCTCCGCCGGGGTGGCTTTGTAGAGCAAGCTTAGCAACATCGCATTAACGCCAACTGACTTGCCCGAACCGGTGGTGCCGGCCACCAGCAGGTGCGGCATTTTTGCCAGATCGGCTACCACCGGCTGACCGGAGATATCGTGGCCCAGCGCCAGCGTCAGCAGCGAGCTGGACTCTTCGTAGGCGCTCGATGACAACACCTCGCGGAAGTTGACGATCTCCCGGTCTTCATTGGGTATTTCGATACCGACGTAAGGCTTGCCGGGAATGACTTCGACGATGCGCACGCTGATGACCGCAATCGAGCGCGCCAGATCCTTGGCCAGATTGCTTATCTTGCTGACTTTTACGCCGGCGTCCGGCTCCAGCTCAAAACGGGTGATCACCGGTCCCGGGTACACGGCCACGACCTTGGCAATAACGCCGAAATCGCGCAGTTTGAGTTCCAGCAGCCGCGACATCGCCTCCAGCGTTTCTTCTGAGAAGCCTCTGGGGCCGTGCTTGTCCGGCTCATCCAGCAGCGACAACGGCGGCAGGTCGCCGGAAACTTCTGTACTAAACAAGGATTTTTGACGCTCTTTTTCCGCGCGTTTGCTTTTCGCCGGTGCCGGGGTCGGCGGCGTAATTTTCGGTGCAATACGGATTTTCTTGTCGCGGACTTCCTGCTCTACCGCCACTTTACGCTGGCGCTGCATATTTCTGGCTTTACCGCGCTCACGGTAACGCTCCATAAACCGGAACCAGGCATCCTGGACCTGCTCCCATTTCGCCAGTGTGTAGGCGCCGGTTTTGTCCATCAGCGCCAGCCAGCTCAGGTCGGTGAAAATCGTCACCCCGAACAGGAAGATGGCGACGAGAATCAGGCGGCTGCCGACCAGGCTGAACGCGGTTAGTGCCGCACCGCCGACCGCCTGACCGAGACCACCGCCATTGCCGAACGGCAGGTCGCTCAGATCATCCGCAGCGATTGATGCGAGTCCGGTACTGGCGATCATAATCAACAGAAAACCGATCAGACGCAGCGCAAACAGCAGCCAGTCCAGTTGCAGCGGCTGGCTGCGCTCGCGGAATAAACGCCAGGCCCGGTATGCCAGCATCGCCGGAAACAACCAGGCCATCACGCCAAACAAGGCATAGAAACTGTCGGCGAACCAGGCGCCGACCGGGCCGGCGGCATTGGCAACGCTGCCGTCGGTACCGGTGCGCGACCAACCGGGATCACCGGCGTCGTAGGTACTCAGCGCAATCACGAAATACAGCGCCACTGCCGAGAACGCGATCAGCGCACCCTCGCGCAAGCGCAGAGGCAGACGCTGATCGGCCAGAGAATTCGCCGGTTTTTTGCTTGCCGCTTTTGCCAATCTGGTAGCCATAGAGAGTGTTAAAAATTAGCGCGCAATATTATCACCTGCCCGCTTGCGCTGTCGTTGAGTAAAGTCGTCACCGATGTACTGTTTTCCGCCCCGCCACGCCTTGTATGCGGCGGCTAAAGCACTATCATGTGCGCCCTGAATCTTGCCTGCGATCCACTGATCGCCGACCCCAAACAGGACCCTCCATGAGTGACATCCAACACCACCGCCTGATCATTCTCGGTAGCGGACCGGCCGGCTATACCGCCGCGGTCTACGCCGCCCGCGCCAA
>JBFJYC010000084.1:0-11421 GCA_041622815.1 Spongiibacteraceae bacterium
ACGGCCGCTTTATTTACTACGTCGGCCCGGTTGATCCGGTGCGCGATGAAGTGATGGGGCCGGCGGGTCCGACCACCGCCACGCGTATGGATAAGTTTACCCGCCGCATGCTCGAAGAAACCGGACTGCTCGGCATGATCGGTAAAGCCGAGCGCGGTGACCTCGCAATCGAGGCGATCAAAGACAATGCCGCGGTGTATCTGATGGCGGTCGGCGGCGCAGCCTATCTGGTGGCGCAGGCGATCAAGGCGTCAAAGGTATTGGCCTTCGAAGAGATGGGCATGGAAGCGATCTACGAGTTTGACGTGAAAGATATGCCGGTCACCGTCGCGGTCGACAGCGCCGGCGAGTCGGTGCATAAAACCGGCCCCGCCATCTGGAAAGCCAAGATCGAAGAGCATGCACTCGAGGTGTTCTGATTAGCGTTCAAACCTTTTACTGGCACGACTACGAAACCTGGGGCGCCGATCCGTCCAGAGACCGGCCTTCCCAGTTTGCCGGTATTCGCACCAATGCCGATTTAGAGGTGATCGAAGCACCGCTGGTGTTGTTTTGTCAGCCGGCGGCGGATTTCCTGCCCCACCCGGATGCCTGCATGGTGACCGGTATCACCCCGCAGCAGGCCGATGCCGAGGGTGTCCCCGAAAACCAGTTTATCGCGCAGATTCACGCCGAGCTGTCGCGCCCCGGCACCTGTGGCGTAGGTTATAACAGTATCCGCTTTGATGACGAAGTCACGCGTTACACCTAATACCGCAACTTTTATGACGCCTATGGCCGCGAATGGCAGAACGGTAACTCGCGCTGGGATCTGATCGATATGGTGCGTATGTGCTGTGCACTGCGTCCCGACGGTATCGAGTGGCCGCTGCGTGAGGATGGCTCACCGTCGTTTAAATTAACCGACCTGACCGCAGCCAATGGCATCGAGCACAGCGGCGCGCACGATGCGCTGGCGGATGTCTACGCGACCATCGAACTGGCCAAACTGATCAAGCGCCGGCAGCCCAAGCTGTATGACTATGCGCTGGGCTTGCGCGACAAGCGCGAGGTCGCCGGTATGCTCAATCTGCGCAACCCGCAAGCATTGCTGCATACCAGCGCCCGTATTCCCGCCGACCGGTTTTGTACCGCGCTGGTATTGCCGGTGGCGCAGCACCCGGTCAACAAAAACAGCGTTGTTGTGGTGGACTTAATGAGCGACCCGGAACCGCTGCTGACCCTCGCGCCGGACGAAATCGCGCGGCGTGTCTTCAGCGCGCAGAAAGATCTGCCGGAGGGGGTTGAGCGCATTCCGCTGAAAGAGGTACACGCTAATAAATCGCCGATGCTGGCACCGGCGAAAATGCTTACCGATGAGCTCGCCGCGCGCCTGCAGATTGATGTTGCCCGCTGTGAAGCCCATGCGGCCAAGCTGGCGGCAGCACCGGAGCTCGGTAAAAAGATTGCCGCGATGTATAACCAGCGGGATTTTGCGCCGCACTCCGACCCGGAACAGATGCTGTACAGTGGCGGCTTTTTCGGCGGCGGCGATAAGCGTTTGATGGAGGCCATTGTCGCCGCATCGGGTGAAGAACTGGCGCAGGGCAGCTTTCCTTTTCAGGACCAGCGCCTGCCGGAGTTGCTGTTTCGCTACCGCGCCCGCAATTATCCGGCGACCTTAACGGCGGAAGAAGCCGCGCAATGGCGGGAGTTTTGCCACCAACGCCGGCACGATGCCGATGCCGGCGGTAATCTGCTGAAATCCGATCTCGATGCACGGGTTGCCGAATTGCAGGCCGAACATGCGGGCGACCCTGACAAGCTTGAGGTTTTGGCGGCACTGCAGGCCTGGGCCGATACACTGGATAGCGCCGCATGAGCGAGAGCCGGTGGTGGGTTTATATGGTCGAAACCGAGCAGGGCCGGCTTTACACCGGCGTCACCACCGACTTGCAGCGCAGGTTTGATCAGCACCGCGACGGCAGTGGCGCATCATTTTTCCGGTTCGATGCGGCGCGGCGTATGGTGTTTCAGGAAGCGGCGCAGAATCGCGGCGCTGCCCAGCGCCGGGAAGCAGAAATTAAGCGGCTGTCTAAAGCCGCGAAGCAGGCATTGGTTGATGCCTGCCAACTACAGGAAGTGATTACGTGAGTGAGGTATTACCCGATCGCGGCCAAAGCCGGAATGTACGTGTACTGTCCCATATGTGGCGCTGGTTGCGCCCCTATAGCAAGCAGGTCATTGCCGCCAGTATCGCGCTGATTTTTACCGCCGCTGTCACCCTGTCGATGGGGCAGGGCCTGCGTATGCTGGTCGATAACGGCTTTGGTAACGGTACCTCTGAAAGTCTGAATCACGTATTGCTGATTTTTATGGGCATGGTGTTCCTGCTCGCCATCGGCACCTTTATCCGCTTTTATTTCGTGTCCTGGATAGGTGAGCGGGTGGTCGCGGATATCCGCCGCGATGTATTCAATCACGTGATTAATTTACACCCCGGTTTCTTTGAGACCAATCTCAGCGGCGAGATCCAGTCGCGCATCACCACCGATACCACCTTGCTGCAGACAGTGATCGGCTCGTCGGTGTCGATCGCGCTGCGCAATATGTTGATGTTTATCGGCGGCCTTGCCTGGTTGTTTATTACCAATCCGAAGCTGACGTCGGTGGTGTTGATCTCGGTGCCGCTGGTCATTATCCCGATACTTTTCTTCGGGCGCCGGGTGCGCAAGCTGTCGCGGGACAGCCAGGACAAGGTCGCCAGTGTCGGCAGTTTTGTCGGTGAGGCGCTGAAAAACATCAAAGTGTTGCAGGCCTTCAACCATCAGCCCCAGGACCGGGATATTTTCGAACGCCACGTTGAGGCGGCGTTTGATGTGGCGATCAAACGCATCAAACAGCGCTCATGGCTGTCCACCGCGGTGATCGTGCTGGTGCTGGGCGCGATCGGCAGCATGCTGTGGGTTGGCGGGCAGGATGTGTTAGCAGGCAAAATTACCGCCGGTGAGCTCACCGCGTTTTTGTTCTACGCGATTATCGTTGCCGGCTCGGTCGGCGCGATCACCGAGGTGTACGGTGACTTGTTGCGCGCCGCGGGCGCTACGGAACGCTTGCTGGAGCTGCTGTCGGCAGACAACCTGATTGAGTCACCGGTCAATCCTTCGCATCTGCCGGCCAAGCCGCAGGGTGCCTTGTCACTGACGGACGTCGTATTTTGCTATGAGTCGCGCCCTAGCCAGCGCGCGATCAATGAACTCACCCTGGATGTGCCGGCGGGCACCAGTATGGCGCTGGTGGGCAGCTCCGGCGCCGGCAAGTCGACGCTGTTCGATTTGCTGCTGCGCTTCTACGATATTCAATCCGGGGCGATCTTGTTCGACGGCGTCGATCTGCGCGAACTGGATCCGACCGAATTACGCGCGCAAATCGCGCTGGTGCCGCAGCAGCCGGTGTTGTTTACCGGCAGCATCGCCGACAACATCCGCTACGGCCGTCCCGATGCCGATATGACTGCCATAGAAGATGCGGCAAAAGCGGCCTTTGCCCACGACTTTATTACCGCGCTGCCCGATGGCTATGACGCGCAGGTCGGCGAGGGTGGTGTGCGCCTGTCCGGTGGCCAGCGTCAGCGCATTGCCATCGCGCGGGCCGTTCTCAAAGATCCGAAATTATTGCTGCTCGATGAGGCGACCAGCGCGCTCGATGCGGAATCCGAGTTTCAGGTGCAGCGCGCGCTGGAGCGCCTGATGGCCGATCGCACAACACTGGTGATTGCCCATCGTTTGGCGACTGTAGTGAACATCGATAATATTGCGGTTCTCGATCACGGGCAGGTTGTCGCCATGGGTAAACATTCGGAGCTGTTGACGCGAAGCCCGCTGTATCAGCGCTGGGCCAGCCTGCAGTTCGATGAACCGGATAACGCAGTCAGCGATACCCCATCTGCAGTGCAGGGTGCACTGTGAGGTTTCCCGGTAGCCATATCCTGTCTGTGCAGCAGTTTGAGCGTATCGATATTGAAACCTTGTTCGCGGTGGCCGGACGTATGGCGCCCTACGCCCACCGCAAGCGCATCACGCGGGTGCTGGAAGGCGCGATTCTCGGCAATATGTTTTTTGAGCCGAGTACACGGACCCGGGTCAGTTTTGGCTGTGCTTTTAATCTGTTGGGCGGCGAGGTGCGGGAAACCACCGGTGTCGCCACCTCGGCGATTGCCAAGGGCGAGTCGCTATACGATACCGCCCGCGTGCTCAGCGGCTATAGCGATGTGATTGCCATGCGCCATCCGGAGCCGGGCTCGGTCGGGGAGTTTGCGGCGGCCAGCCGCGTGCCGGTGATCAACGGCGGCGACGGCACCAACGAGCATCCCAGTCAGGCGCTGCTGGACCTGTATACGATTCAGAAAGAATTGGTCGGCCGCGGCCGCGATGGTCTCGACGGGCTGCGCATCGCGATGATCGGCGACCTGAAATTCGGGCGCACGGTGCACTCGCTGTGCAAGCTATTAAGCCTTTTTAACAATATTACGGTTACGCTGATATCGCCGAACGAGCTGAAAATGCCAGGCGAGATTGTTGAGGTCATGCGCCTCGCCGGTCATAGCGTGGTCGAGTCCGATAGCATGGAGGCGAGCATCTCGAACGTGGATATCGCCTATTCCACGCGGATTCAGGAAGAGCGCTTCGCCAGCAAAGAAGAAGCCGCCCAGTACCGCGGCCGCTTCCGGCTGAATCAGGCAATCTATACACGCTATTGCGAACCCAATACGGTGATTATGCATCCGCTGCCACGGGATTCGCGGGCCGACGCCAACGAACTCGACTCCGACCTCAACGACAATCCGAATCTGGCGATATTCCGGCAAGCGGATAACGGCGTGTTGGTACGCATGGCCTTGTTTGCATTGATTCTCGATGTGGCGGATCAGGTCGATAAGCACGCCCGCGACGTGAACTGGTTTACGGAACACCGGTTCTAGTCCGCGTGCGCGGCGCCCCTGCCTTCGATCACAGCGACGTTGAAGTGCTCAGCGATGAGCCGGCGTGGGCCGGTTTTTTCAAAGTTAAAATACTCAGACTGCGGCATAAGCTGTTCGGCGGTGGCTGGAGCGGTGATGTCAGCCGCGAACTGTTCTGTCGCGACCCGGCGGTCGGCGTGCTGCTCTACGATCCGGCGACCGACAGCGTCGCTTTGCAACAGCAGTTTCGCCCCGGCGCCATCGATGACAGCCATACGCCGTGGGTGCTGGAAACCGTCGCCGGCATCGTCGAGCCGGGAGAATCCACCGAAGATGTGGCGCTGCGCGAGTGCGTGGAAGAGGCGGGGGTAACGCCGCGCCGGCTGATTCCGATCTGTGAATACCTGCCGTCGCCGGGCGGCAGCAACGAGCGGATTACCGCCTACTGCGGCATCGCCGATCTGTCGGGGGTGGGCGGCGTGTTCGGTTTGGCCAGTGAAAACGAAGATATTCTGGTGCAGGTCTATCCGCGGCAAGCGGCAATCGATTTGCTGGGCGCCGGTGATATCCGTAATGCTTTAACGATTATTTCCTTGCAGTGGTTGCAGCTGAACCTGTCAGAGCTGCGCAAAGGCGAAGCGGCTTGAGCGGTTCTCCGGCTGAGCCACCGGCGGTCGCCGAGGCACCGGGGCTGCTGCGCTCCAGCGCCGTGGTCGGCGTCATGACCATGCTATCGCGTTTTCTCGGCCTCGCCCGCGATGTGGCCATCGCGGCACTGGTCGGTGCCGGCGGCAATGCCGATGCCTTCTTTGTCGCTTTCAAAATACCCAACTTTTTACGCCGGCTATTCGCCGAGGGCGCTTTTGCACAGGCCTTTGTGCCAGTGCTGGCGGAGTACAAAGCGCAGGGCAGCAAGGCCGCGGTGCAGGAGTTTATCAACCGGGTCAGCGGCGCCCTCGGTGGCGTGCTGTTGCTGGTTACATCGCTGGCGGTTATCGGCGCGCCGGTGGTGACGACCATCTTTGCGCCGGGTTTTCACGATCAGCCGGAAAAGTTTGCGCTCACCGCCGACATGATCCGTATTACTTTTCCGTATCTGTTTCTGATTTCAATGACCGGTTTTGCCGGCGGTATTCTCAATAGCTACGGCCGTTTCGCGGTACCCGCGTTCACGCCGGTACTGCTGAATCTGTCCCTGATCAGCGCCGCGCTGTGGCTGGCGCCGATGATGGATGAGCCGGCGATGGCGCTGGCCTGGGGTGTGCTTTTGGCCGGTGCGGTGCAGCTGACATTCCAGCTGCCGTTTTTGCAGCGCATCGATATGCTGCCGCGGCCGGAGTGGGCCTGGCGCGACCCCGGCGTGCAGAAAATCCTGATGTTGATGGTGCCGGCGCTGTTTGGCGTATCGGTGAGTCAGATCAACCTGCTGCTGGATACCGTGTTGGCCTCGTTTCTGCCTACCGGCAGCGTGTCCTGGCTGTATTACTCGGATCGCCTGGTGGAATTGCCGCTAGGCGTGTTCGCCATCGCCATCGGCACGGTGATTCTGCCGAGTCTGTCGCGGCTCAGCGCCTCGGATAATCGCGAAAAGTTTGCCGACACCATCGATTGGGCGCTGCGGGCTGTGTTGCTGCTGGGCGTGCCCGCTGCAGCCGCATTATTGGTGTTGGCGGAGCCGATTTTGATCACGCTGTTCCAGTATGGCGAACTCGACGGGCGCGATGTGGCGATGGCGGCACTCAGTCTGCGCGCCTACTCACTGGGGCTGCTCGCCTTTATGTTGATCAAGGTACTGGCGCCCGGATATTTCGCGCGGCAGGACATGAAAACGCCGGTGCGCATCGGTATCTACGCGATGGTCGCCAATATGGTGATGAATTTTGCCTTCGTGCTGCCGCTGCATTTTATCTGGCAGATCGGCCATGCCGGGCTGGCGCTGGCGACGGCGGCCTCCGCCTGGATGAATGCGACTTTATTGCTGCGCGGGCTGTGGCGGGAAGGTTGTTATACACCGCAGCCCGGGTGGGGGCGCTACGCGCTGCAACTCGGCACTGCAACGGCGGTGATGACCGTGCTGATCTGGTTTGTGACACCGGCGGCTACACACTGGCAGCTGCTGCAATGGTGGCAGCGTGGCTGGCAGATTGTCGCCCTGTGCGGCACCGGTGCCGGCGTCTACGGGCTGATGCTCTATCTGAGCGGAATCAGGGTCGCGGATTTCCGTCGCAAAGCCGGTTAACGCCGTATATTCAATACCCGCCGCATACCGATGGTTGCTATAATTGCGGGTTTTATCCACCCACTCGGTAAATCGTTCAAATGGAGCTGATCCGCGGCCTGCATAGCTTCCGGCCACGCCATCGCGGCTGTGTCGCGACGATTGGCGCGTTTGACGGCGTCCATCTCGGGCATCAGGCGGTATTGCGGCAATTGCAGCGCAAAGGTGAAGAACTGGGCCTGCCGGTCACGGTGGTGGTATTCGAGCCGTTACCGCGTGAGTATTTTTCCCCGCATGACGCGCCGCCGCGGCTGATGAGCTTCCGCGAGAAGTTCAATGCCTTCGCCGAGTTGGGGATTGACCGCCTGCTGCGCATCCGGTTTACGCCGCAATTGCGCGATATGGGTGCGCGGGAATTCGCGCAGCGGGTCTATGTCGACGGGCTCGGGGCCAAGTGCATTATTGTCGGTGACGATATGCGCTTTGGCAGAAACCGCAGCGGTGATGTGAATTTACTGCGCCAGATCGGCGATGAGCAGGGCTTCACCGTCGTCAATACCGAGACGGTTGAACTGGGCGGTGAGCGGGTCAGTAGTACGCGGTTGCGCGAAGTGCTGGGGCGGGCGGATTTTGCAATGGCCGAGCAGTTGCTGGGCCGTCCCTACAGCATTGCCGGTCGCGTGGTCGTCGGCAATCAGCTCGGCCGCAAACTCGGTACGCCTACCGCGAATCTTGAATTGCACCGGTTGCAGTCGCCGTTGCACGGTGTGTTTGCGGTGGAAGTGCTGGGCGTCGGCGATAAGCCGGTACCGGCGGTCGCCAATGTCGGCACCCGGCCGACGGTGGATGATTTGCCGCGGGCGATTCTGGAGGCCCACCTGCTGAACTGGTCGGGCAATCTGTACCACCGCAAGTTGCGGGTGGTGTTTCGCAAGAAGCTGCGCGAAGAAATTAAATTCGACGGTCTGGATGCGTTGACGCGCCAGATCGCCCTTGATGTTGAACAAACCAAAGTGTTTTTCGGACTAGATTGAATGAGTGATTACAAACACACCCTGAATTTGCCGCATACCGATTTCGCCATGAAGGCGAATCTGGCGCAGCGCGAGCCGGAAATGCTCAAGCGCTGGCAGGAGGACAAACTCTATGAGGCGATTCGTGCCGCCCGCGCCGGCCGTGAAAAGTTTGTGCTGCACGACGGCCCGCCCTATGCCAACGGCGAGCTGCATATCGGCCATGCGGTAAATAAAATTCTGAAAGACATCATCGTTAAATCAAAAACCATGAGCGGATTCGATTCGCCCTATGTGCCGGGTTGGGATTGCCACGGTCTGCCGATTGAATTACAGGTGGAAAAAAAGGTCGGTAAGCCCGGACATAAAGTTGATGTCGCCACCTTCCGCCGGAAATGCCGCGAGTACGCGGCGAAGCAGGTCGATATTCAGCGCAAGGATTTTGTCCGCATGGGCGTGTTCGGCGCCTGGGATGATCCGTATCTGACGATGGACTTTAAAACCGAAGCGAATATTGTGCGCTCGCTCGGCAAAATCGCCGCCAACGGCCATCTGCAAAAGGGCTTTAAGCCGGTGCACTGGTGTCTGGACTGTGCCTCTGCGCTCGCCGAAGCGGAAGTCGAGTACAAAGATAAAACCTCTCCCGCGATTGATGTTGCTTTTAGCGTGGCGGATACGGCTGATTTTGCGCAACGCTGCGGCTTGGCCGAGCCGGTCGCCGCGGCCATACCGATCTGGACCACCACGCCCTGGACACTACCCGCGAACCAAGCGGTGTGCCTGCACCCCGAGCTGGACTACTCGCTGGTCGCCGCTCAAGACGGACCGGTGTTATTGCTGGCCACGGCGCTGCTGGAATCTGCAGTGGCGCGTTACGGTATTGAAGAGTGGACGGTACTGGCAGAACTGCAGGGCGCGGCGCTGGACGGTGTTGTGCTAAACCATCCTTTCTATGACCGGCAGGTACCGGTATTGCTTGGCGAGCATGTCACCACCGAGGCCGGTACCGGCGCAGTGCATACCGCACCGGCCCACGGTCAGGATGACTTTGTTGTTTGCAAAAAACACGGTATCGAAGTTGAGAACCCGGTCGGTGGTAACGGCGTATTTATCGACGGCACCGAACTGTTTGCCGGCCAGCACGTACTCAAAGCCAACGATGTGATTTGTGATTTGCTAGCCGAACAGGGTGCATTGCTACAGCGCGTGCCCTACGAGCACAGCTATCCGCATTGCTGGCGTCATAAAACACCGGTAATTTTTCGCGCCACGCCGCAGTGGTTTATCAGTATGCGCCAAGCCGGTCTGATCGACGCGGCCAGCAAGGCGGTTGATACGGTGCAGTGGATTCCGGATTGGGGTAAGGCCCGCATCGAGTCGATGCTGGAAAGCCGGCCCGACTGGTGTATCTCCCGGCAGCGGACCTGGGGCGTGCCGATCACACTGTTTGTTCACAAAGATACTGCAGCGCTGCACCCGGATACCCCGGCATTGTTTGAGCAGGTTGCGCAACGGATCGAGGAAGCGGGCATCGACGCGTGGTTTGATCTGGCGCCCGAAGAGCTGCTCGGTGACGACGCCAAAGACTATGTCAAAGTCACCGACACGCTGGATGTCTGGTTTGATTCGGGCACTACGCATCACAGCGTGTTGGAACAGCGAGCTGAACTCGCCTGCCCGGCGGATTTGTATCTGGAAGGTTCGGATCAGCATCGCGGCTGGTTTCAGTCTTCGCTGCTCACCTCGGTGGCAATGCGCGGCAGCGCGCCCTACAAGCAGGTGCTGACTCATGGTTTTACCGTCGATTCTGACGGCCGCAAAATGTCGAAGTCACTGGGCAATGTCATCTCGCCGCAAAAGGTGATGAACCAGTCCGGGGCGGATGTGCTGCGGCTATGGATTGCGGCAACCGACTATCGCAATGAAATCACGGTTTCAGATGAAATCTTAAAGCGCACTGCAGATTCTTACCGCCGAATCCGCAACACCGCGCGCTTTATGCTCTCCAATCTGGTTGGCTTTGAGCCCGCTGCGAACGCCTTGCCCTTAGATGAGTTGCTGGCGCTGGACCGTTGGGCGGTGCATCGCGCAGCCGAATTACAGGCAGAGATTATCGCGGCCTATGACAATTATCAGTTCCACCTGATCTACCAGAAATTACACAACTTCTGTGTGGTGGACATGGGTGGCTTTTATCTCGATATCATCAAGGACCGTCAGTACACCACGCAGGCTGAGAGTTTCGCGCGGCGTTCGGCGCAGACCGCGCTCTACCATATCGGTGAGGCGCTGGTGCGGTGGATTGCACCGATTCTGAGTTTCACCGCGGAAGAGTTCTGGCAGCAGCTGCCCGGCGAGCGCGGCCAGTCGGTGCATATCGCCGAGTGGTATACCGGCCTTGAGCTGCTCGGCAAGGGTGCCGCATTCTCCGGCGCCTGGTGGCAGCGGATGCAAACGATACGCAATGCTGTCAACAAGGAAATTGAGTTGGCGCGCAAAGCGGGCACGGTCGGTGGTTCATTGCAGGCCGATGTCACGCTGTATTGCGACGGTGAGCTCGCCGCGGCACTGAAAGCTTTAGACGACGAATTGCGTTTCGTGTTGATCACGTCTGCGGCGAAGGTTGCGGATTTATCCGAAGCCAAAAATGCGGTAGCGACCGAAATTGATGGCTTGAAAGTGGCGGTATCGCCAAGCCCCGGCGAGAAATGCGTACGTTGCTGGCACTACCGTGACGATGTCGGCAGCGATGCAAAGCATCCCGAACTCTGCACCCGCTGTGTGAGCAATGTCGATGGCAGCGGCGAGGAGCGGCGTTTCGCCTGATAGACTGATGGTCGATTCAATCTCATTGCGGTATTTGTGGCTGCTGGCGCTGGTAATTATCGTGCTGGATCAGATTACGAAGATCTGGATCAGCAGTCAGTTTGCTTACGGCGAGGCGCTGGAGTTACTGCCGGTGCTGAATCTGACACTGCACCACAACACCGGTGCAGCATTCAGTTTTCTTGCCGATGCTGGCGGTTGGCAGCGCTGGTTTTTTAGCGCGCTGGCAGCGGTGGTCAGTATCACGCTGGTGGTATGGATTAAGAGATTGCAGCCCCAGCAATGGTTGTTGGGTCTCGCGCTGGCTTGTGTGCTCGGCGGTGCGGTCGGCAACCTCGCTGACCGGCTGCTTTACGGCTACGTGGTGGATTTTATTCAGGTGCATTGGCAGCAGCATTATTTTCCGACATTTAATGTCGCCGATG
>JBFJYC010000085.1:0-11330 GCA_041622815.1 Spongiibacteraceae bacterium
CCCGGTCTGGTCGATAAACTCTCCGGTGTCGTCGCCCGTGCCGGTGGTAACTGGCTGGAAAGCCGGATGACCGTGCTCGCCGATCAGTTTGCCGGCATCGTCCGCATTCAGGTGAGCGAAGATCAGGCCGATACGCTTGCGAATGCCCTGCTTACGCTGCGCGATCAGGGCCTGACCATCAGTCTGGCGAATGCCGGAGACCGTAACGCAGCCGCAGCAGAGCAGCGCCTGACCCTGAGTATTATCGGCAACGACCGGCCGGGCATCGTCAGCGAAGTGTCGCGTGCGCTGGCGAATCGCGGCATCAACGTTTACGACATGAGCAGCGCGGTGACCAGCGTCGCCATGAGCGCAGAACCGCTGTTTGAGGCGACTGCCGAAATTGCCTTACCCGACGGGGTCAACCGCGATGAGTTACTCGATGAACTCGAGGTGATCGCCGATGATCTGTCGGTGGATATTACCCTCGATTAGCACACCGGGCCGCAAAGTCAGCGCCGCAACCAGCGCAGCAGCAGCGCCATTACCAGCGCCGCCACTGTAATGAGCGCAACGAAAATAAAGGCGCCGATCATCATCTCAAGCATTTCTTCGGCCGGCACATCAAACTGATCGATCGCCATCCATAACAGCATTGCCAGCGCTGTTAAGCCCAGTATTGGTGTGCGGATTTTTCGCCAGCGCGACATCGGGGTCATAGTTTTCAACTCATTGCTGACTGTTCATCATAACGATAGCGGGCCCGGTTGCGACAGTTTGGCCATCGCCGAGCGCATCGTCGCGCAGCCATATCCAACTGATCAGCAGCGCCAGTAATGCCACTACCGCTGCGGAGAGGTAGGCGTAATAACTGCTGTAATCCCAGATCATACCGCTGAGCGCCGCACCGACCGCCCCGCCGGCGCCATAGCTGAGGCCACTGTACAAGCCCATGCCATGCCCCTGATGCCGGCCAAAGGTCCGGCGCACGATTTCCACCGCCACCGAGTGAAACGCACCGAAACTGGCTGCGTGCAGACATTGCGAGAAAATCAGTACCCACAGGTTTTGCGGAAACTCAGCAGTTAACAGCCAGCGCAGCGCCGTCAGGCCCAGACTCACTAACAGAATTCGCCGGATAGTAAATCGCAGCATGAGCTGATGAACCAGCATAAACAAAACCACTTCGGCAAAAACACCCAGTGACCAAAGCGCGCCGATAACCGGTTTGCTGTACTGTTTCGCTTCAAGATAGATACTGAAAAAAGTGTAGTAAGGACCGTAGCTGACCTGTAACAGGAAGCACACCACAAAAAATGCGACTACCGCAGGACGCCGTAACAGCGCGCCGACACCGGGTGCATCCGGCTCATTTTCGACAACACCACTGCTGCGTTCGCTGACCATCAGACTGCTCAGCCAGATCAGTGTGAGAATCACCGCCAGTATCACCGGCAGCCGCTGCAAGGTCACAACTTCCAGCAACCAGCCGACACCGCTGACCGCAGCGATAAAGCCTAACGACCCCCAGACTCTGACGCGGCTATACCATTGCTCGCTGCCGCGCAGATGCGACAGTGTCACCACCTCGAACTGTGAAAGTACCGCGTTCCAGAAGAAGCTATAGCCGCCGACCACCAATACCAGCCACCAGAACCCCTCGCCGGTAAACACACCGCAAAAACACAGCAGCGCAGCCAGCGATCCGAAGCGGATTACTCGTGTGCGGTTGCCGTCGTGCTGCGCGAGCCAGCCCCACAGCGATGGTGCAACAATCTTGGTACCCATCATCACCGCAACGATGTAACCGACTTCGGCGGCACTGTAGCCGTTGGCCTGCAAATACAGGCCCCAGAACGGCAACCAGGTGCCGAGCAGCGCGAAGTACCAGAAGTAAAATGAAGACAGGCGCCAATACGGCACGCCGGCAACGGGAATCACGAAGCGTCGGGAGTCTGTGCGGGGATGGCGGGGGTCGGACTTTGCACACCGGCGTTCTGGGCGCGATGACGCAGGAAATGATCCATCAACACGATGGCGACCATCGCTTCAGCAATCGGAACCGCGCGGATGCCGACACAGGGGTCATGACGACCCTTGGTGGAAACCGTCACCGGATTGCCATCGACATCAATGCTTTTACCCGGCACCAGAATGGATGAGGTTGGCTTCAGTGCAAGCTTAGCCACCACGTCCTGACCACTGGAAATACCACCGAGAATACCGCCGGCGCGATTGGAGGTGAAACCTTGAGGCGTGATCTCATCACGGTGTTCGCTACCGCGCTGGGTCACCGAATCAAAGCCGGCACCGATTTCCACACCTTTGACGGCGTTGATACTCATCAACGCACCGGCGATATCTGCATCGAGGCGATCGAATACCGGCTCGCCCCAGCCCGCGGGCACTCCGCTGGCAACCACCATCAACTTGGCACCGATAGAATCACCGTCCTTGCGCAGCGCCTGCATATAGGCTTCCATTTCCGGCACCCGCTCCGGGTCGGGACAGAAAAACGGGTTGGTCTCTGCGGTATCCCATTCAAAACGCTCGACGGCGATCGGGCCGAGCTGAATAAGACAGCCCTTAATTGTTACACCGGACTGCGCCAGATATTTCTTGGCGATCGCCCCGGCAGCAACCCGCATCGCGGTCTCGCGCGCCGACGAGCGGCCGCCACCGCGGTAATCGCGGCTGCCGTATTTTTGCTGGTAGGTGTAGTCCGCGTGCATCGGTCGGAACGTCCGCGCGATCTCGCTGTAATCCTTGCTGCGCTGATCGGTGTTTTCTATCGCCAGACCAATCGGGGTGCCGGTGGTTTTGCCCTCAAACACACCGGAAAGAATCCGCACCGCATCGTCTTCACGGCGCTGCGTTGTATAGCGCGAGGTGCCGGGCTTGCGGCGATCGAGATCACGCTGTAAATCCGCCTCGCACAGCGGCAGCCCCGGCGGGCAGCCATCGACAATAGCACCCAGCGCCGGGCCGTGGCTTTCGCCAAAACTGGTTACGGTAAAAAGCTTGCCAATAGAGTTTCCGGACATCGTCGAAGTATACGCAGACTCGCCTGCAAAATCATGAAGATAGCGGACGAATACCGACAGCGTGCCGGACTTTTGTCAGCAATGCCGACGCCTGCGCCCGCGCCCGCTCCGCACCCTGCTGCAGCTCCTGCTCGATAGCGGCAGGGTCCGCCATCAAACGATCGTACTCTTCGCGTGGCGCGGCAAGGATCGATTCGAGTAATTCGCCAAGCTCCTTTTTCGCCTGCCCCCAGGCGATACCCGATGCAAACTGCTCCCGCATCCACTGCACCTGATCCGGTGTCGCAAATGCCTTCCAGATATCAAACACGGCCGAGCTGTCGGGGTCTTTCGGCTCACCGGGTTCCAGCAAATTGGTTTTAATCTTGTTGATCTGCTTTTGCATTTTTTTCGGCGGCAAAAACAACGGTATCGTGTTGTTGTAGCTTTTGCTCATCTTGCGGCCATCGAGGCCGGTCAGCACCGCCACATCGTCGCCGACCACCGCTTCGGGCAGCACAAACACCTCACCAAAATGGTGGTTAAACCGCTGCGCGATATCCCGCGCCATCTCCACGTGCTGAATCTGGTCGCGCCCGACCGGAATCCGCTCGCCGTTAAACATCAGAATATCCGCGGCCATCAACACCGGGTAGGAAAACAAGCCCATGGTGACCGCGAAGTCGGCATCTTCGCCGGCATCTTCATTGTCCTGCACAGCCGCTTTGTAGGCGTGGGCACGATTCATCAGCCCTTTTGCCGTCTGGCAGCTCAGAATCCAGCTGAGCTCGGTAATCTCGGGCACATCAGACTGCCGGTAAAACGTCGCTGTGGACACGTCGAGCCCCGCCGCCAGCCACGTTGCCGCGATCTCGCGCGTCGATTGTTGAATCTGTGCAGGGTCGTTGCATTTAATCAGCGCGTGGTAATCCGCCAGAAACAGGTAGGCATCGATACCCGGCTCAAGACTTTCGGCAATCGCCGGCCGGATCGCCCCCACATAATTGCCCAGATGGGGAGTACCGGTGGTGGTAATACCGGTGAGTACGCGCGTTGCTTTGGTCATTGCTTAACAAAATCCGTTGACCCCGGGGGCCGGGTAAAAAAGTGCGTCAGTTTACTGAAGCCGGTTAGGTGCGGCCAGCGCCGCGGTAATGCCGCGCAGGAATTAGTCTTCAGCCGGCTTGGGCTTTGTCTTAGCGGCACTCTTTTTCTTTTTCGGCTTGGCCGGCTGCGCCAACGCCTCTTCCCGGCTCATCATCGACAAGGCCATGTTCGAGGCGGCTTCCATATAATCAACGTAGCGCTCGAAGGTTTCATCGGACATCTCACGGAATTTATCCTGACTGCGGAAGATATTGCCGAAACGGCGATCGCGTTCAAAAAACTTCGGTACAACCGCCACACCCCAACGCTCCATGGCAGCATCGAATGCGGGGCTATAGGTACGCAGAAACTTCAGAATAAACGGCACCGGGTCATTGCGCGCGGTCAATGAAGCAACCCGGAATATCAGCTCCAGCGACAACGTTTGCTCACCGCGTTCCACTTCGTCAATCAGATTCGGATCGCGCAGATTGAGCGTATTCGCCAACTCCTGCGCCGATATGCCGGCGACTTCCCGGGCATCCCGTAAAAACGCACCGGCATCCGCCATCGCCTGCATCCGTTTCGGATCGGTGGGATTGAGATAGAGATTCTTAAGCGACAGCTCACCAAACATGCTGCGCCAGGTCTGCAGGGCTCTTAAAGGTTCCTGACTGTTTTCACGCAGCTCAGTGAAATTATTCTGTAACCAGCCCAGCAGTCCGGAAGAATCCTCGCTGTGCTTACGGTCACCACGCTCATCGTTGCTCGTCATCGCCAACCCTGTTGATTGCCGCGGTTCATACGCCCCGCACAAGCTACAGTTTAGCCAACATGCGATTGGCAGATAGTATTAATATGCACCCATTTTAGAGACACTATTTAACTTAATGTTCCATTTATTTGCAATAGAGGGTAGCTCCGCCCTCGCATGACGGTAGATATGCTTCAATAAACCGTGAACCAGGAACAACTTCAGCCAAACAGCGTCGATAAATGGTGATTCCCTCAACACAGATAACGGACAACGCGGAGCGACCTGCCGGCAAGCGCGCGCGCACCCGCGAGCATATTCTTGACGCTGCGGTGACATGTTTTGCAGCGCTCGGCATTGCCCAATGCAATATGGTCGACATCGCCGAACGCGCTGAGATCGGCCGCAGTACGCTGTACCGGCACTTTCCAAAACTCGAAGATATTGTGATTGGCGTCATTCTGCGCGACCTCAGCCTGGTGATCGCGCAGATGGCAGATCTGGCGGATAGTTTCGACAATATCGAAGACAAAATAATTGAAAGTTATATCTATCTGTTGCGGGAGTTTCCGCAGCGACCGGTGCTGCATATGCTATTCATACAAGATCCGGAACTGGTCAAACGCCTGTCTCTGGAAGTATCTGAATTCAATGAACTCGGCGCCCGCTTCTCCGCCGGTACATGGCAGCTCGCCAAGGCGCAGCAGCGCTTGCGTGACGGCGTGACACTCGAGGAATTTGTCGAGTGGTCGACGCACTGCCTGATATCTCTGGCGGGGGGTAGCTACTCCCATACCGACGACAGCACCCGCCTGCGCCAATATCTGCGTCGCTTTCTGTTACCTTCGCTACTGACCGACTGCTGAATCTAGTCTGCGCAACGCCTAAGCGCTTGCCACATCGGCCGTTTGATAAAACCGGCGCAAAGCGCAGCCCAGAGAAAAGGCATCTTCAGTACCGGCAGTTTCACGGATTGAATGCATCCCCCACTGCGGCACGCCCACATCGAGCGCGGCGACGCCGATTGCCGACGCAGTCAGCGGGCCGATGGTGCTGCCGCAACCCATATCCGCGCGTGCAACAAAGCTTTGTACCGGTACATCTTCGGCAGCGCATATCGATTTAAATATTGCCGCGGTTTGGCCGGTGCTCGCATAACGTTGTTGCGCATTGTATTTAATGACCGGTCCGGCATTCAGCTGCGGGCCGTGTCCGCTGTCGTGGCGGTCCGGATAGCTGGGATGTATCGCATGGGCGTTATCCGCAGAAATCAGCATCGAACGCCGCAG
The DNA here is from genome assembly GCA_041622815.1 of Spongiibacteraceae bacterium. GTDB lineage: Bacteria > Pseudomonadota > Gammaproteobacteria > Pseudomonadales > Spongiibacteraceae > JBFJYC01. The sequence goes on from JBFJYC010000085.1 coordinate 6,132, forward strand.
TGTGCGACTCATGGTTTCGCCATCCTTGCATAACCGCTGCAGAATGCTTTCAAGCATCGGACCCTGAGCACCGATCGCAGACTGACTGCCAACCTCTTCGTGGTCATTGCAAACCAGCATGGAGGTGTAGGCGCCGTCGGCCGCTAATAAAGCCTGTAGACCGGTGTAGCAGGACAATAAATTGTCGAGCCGGGCAGAACTGATAAATTCTTTGCGCCAGCCGGTTATCGCCGCCGGCTGCGTATCGTAGAAGCTCAGCTCGAAATCCGAAATCCGGCCGGCATCCGCCGCATCGATATCCGCACACTCTGCCAATAATGCCGACAATGAAGCGGACTCGTCCTTATCGAGCACGACCACCACCGGCATATCAGTTTGCGGATTCACGCTGCGCTCTTTATTGGCGGTGCGATCCAGATGTATTGCCAGGCTCGGTATCAAACCGACCGGGCGCTGTACATTGATGAGCTGCCCGTTGCATTTACCGTCGTCGTGCAGCAGGTTCAGTCTGCCGGCAAGCGACAAATCGCGGTCAAACCAGGGGTTGAGCAAAGCGCCGCCATACACCTCAATGCCCAACTGCAGGCAGCCGGTGCTGTGCACCTCGGGCACCGGCTTCAGTTTGAGACAGGGGCTGTCGGTATGCGCACCGACGATTCGAATACCGCTTTCCAGCTGGAATTCACCCGCGTATACGAAGGCGATTATCGAAGAGCCATTGCGGCTGCAGTAATAGCGGCCGCCTGTCTTCAGGCGCCAGGCATCACTTTCATCCAGACAGGTAAAACCTGCTGCCTCCAATGCGGCCGCCATATTCTCAACCGCATGAAACGGCGTCGGTGAGGCGTCGAGAAACTTAAGTAAACCGGCATTGAAGCTATCCCGGTCTTGCAGCGCTTGCTTTGTCAATTTGATTCCTCATTATTCAACCGTGTCAGCAAACTCGATGTGTCCCAGCGATTTCCGCCACGTGCCTGTACCTCGGCATAAAACTGATCGACCAACGCGGTCACCGGTAGACGGCTATGATTGCTGCGCGCTTCGTCGAGCACGTACTTTAAGTCTTTACGCATCCAGTCGACTGCGAAGCCGTGTTCGTAATGACCTTCGTTCATTGTCTGCCAGCGATTTTCCATCTGCCAGGATTGTGCGGCGCCACGGCTGATGACATCAATTACCGCGCCGACATCGAGATTAGCAGACTTGGCAAAATGAATGCCTTCGGCAAGCCCCTGCACCAGCCCCGCGATACAGATCTGGTTCACCATTTTCGTCAGCTGACCGCTGCCGGCCGGCCCGAGCAAACTCGACATCCTGGCATAGGCACCAAGCAACGGCTGTACCGCCTGAAAAACCTCCCGATCGCCGCCCGCCATCACTGTCAGCGCTCCGTTTTCGGCACCAGCCTGCCCGCCTGACACCGGCGCATCGATAAAATGCAGCCCCACCGCCCGCGCGGCGTCATCGAGCTCCCGGGCCAGTGTTGCCGATGTCGTCGTATGATCAATAATGACGCTGCCGCTACGTGCATGGGCGAAGACACCGGTACTGCCCTGCGTCATGTCGCGAACATCGTCATCCGCACCGACGCATAAAAATATTACGTCACTGCTGGCAGCAAGTTCCGCCGGTGATGTCGAGACCTCACCCTCATATTGCTCGCGCCATTTTTCCGCCTTGCCGGCACTGCGATTGAATACAGCTACTTTGCGCCCGCTGCGACTGAGGTGGCCTGCCATCGGAAAACCCATCACCCCCAGTCCGATAAACCCCAGCGTTGTTTTATCTGTCAGCGTAAAACCCATGCTATGCACCTCCGGCTAAACAGCGACAACAATAATAACTGCGGCAAGCAGTACCCGGTAGATCGCAAAAGGTAGCATACCAACCCGCTCGATCAGATTGAGAAAAGTATGAATGCACAGCCACGCGCTGATTGCAGACACCACCACAGCAACCATAATCGGTGACCAGTCAATATCCGGACCCGCCTGCACCAATTCAACACTTTTCAAACCACCGGCGGCAGCAATCAGTGGCATCGACAGCAGGAACGAAAAGCGGGCAGCTGCGCTACGCGTAAAACCGAGCATCAACGCGGCAGTCATGGTAATCCCAGAGCGGGATGTCCCGGGTATCAGTGCCAGTGCCTGCGCCACACCGATAAAGAGTGCCCGCTGCCAGGTCAGCCTGCCGGTATCAAGGTCGCCTTTAAAGCGGATATCGGCCCAACCCAACAGCAGTCCGAACACCATTGTTGTCGTTGCCAGCACCAGCGCTGAGCGCAAATTTTCTTCTATCCAATCGCCCAGTAAAACACCCGCAGCACCGGCGGGAATGGTTCCTATAATCACATACCACGCGAGATTCGACTCCGGGCTGTGCCGGCGCCTGAAACAGCTGCGGGTCCAGGCGCTGATCAGCTTGCCGACGTCACGGCGGAAATAAACCAAAACAGCGAGTAGCGAACCGATATGCACCGCGACATCAAACGCCAGCCCCTGATCAGCCCAACCCAGTAGCACCGACGGCAGCACCAGGTGCCCGGAACTTGATACCGGCAGAAATTCGGTAACCCCCTGAATCAGCGCCAGTACAATTGCCTGTGTCATATCCATGACGAAAAAGCCCCGTGCGAAGCCCGCTTGCTGAAACCGGTCACCCGCCTACCCGGTAACTTTGTGACGCAGATAGACCGGTTCGGCGGCATCCGCCGATACATAGTCTCCGGCCAGAAAACGTGGCGCCGCGATCTCCAGAACCTGTGCCGCGGAATGCCCCTCACCTCGCTCTGCAAGCGCAGCGTCATTTGCACCAGCAATACGCGACAGATAAGCAGTCCCGCTGCCATAAACAATCACATCCGCCCAGCAAAGCTCAGATATGGGGCATAACTGATCCGGCGACGACAGCATATCGTCAGCCAGACGCTGTGGTCCGCTATCCGTGCATTTCCACCAGGCTGCATAAACCTCGTCCATCCGCGCATCGATGAGCGTCAACAGGCCGCCGCGATGCGCCGGGTTCGCCGCAAACGCAGCCAGCGCCAGAGCCTGTAATCCGGACACGGCAACGACCGGCAGGTTCGCGCTAACGGCGAGTCCCTGAGCAGCGGACATGCCGATCCGCAACCCGGTAAAGGAACCAGGGCCACTATTCACCGCAATTGCATCAAGCTGCTGGATACCAATATCCGCCTGCCTGAGTAGGGCGTCGCATAAGGGCAGAATTTGCTGCGCGTGCCGGCGTGCGCCCCGCTCAATGAGCAGAGTTTTCTCACCGTTACACAGCAGCGCTGCAGAGCAGCTTTCGCCTGCAGTATCGAGCGCGAGAATAGCGGGAGTTGTTAGAGCCGGAGCGGACATGGCAATATCATGAATCACGGGCGTTGCGGCTGCGCAGTGTATCCATTGTGTTCAGGCGGCACAAACCAACATGAACAATCTTCCTCAGCTTACTGCGCTGGTTCTGGCCGGCGGTCGCGGCACACGATTCGGCGGCGCCGACAAAGGATTGCAAAAAGTCGCCGGGCAACCGCTAGCACAGATCGTTGCCGAAAAGTTATCGCGGCAATGTGCCACGGTGATGATCAGCTGCAACCGTAACCAATCGGATTACGCCGCTTTGGGATACCCGCTTTGTATGGATCAGCGCCCCGGCTTTCAGGGGCCTCTGGCCGGACTGGAGTCCGCGCTCAGCCTGTGCAAATCGGACCGACTCGTCGTTTGCCCCTGTGACACACCCGGCTTACCGGCAGATTTTGTGCGACGCATGGCTGCGAAAATGACTGTGGCAGATGTCGATATCGTCTATGCGAAAGCCGCTGGTCACGATCATTATCTGTGCGCCTTGATTAAGCAGGCACTGCTTGCCGACCTCAGCGACTATCTTGATAGTGGCGGCCGGAAAGTAAGCGCGTGGTTTAAGCGCCATAGGCTGGCGGCGGTGGATTTCGAAAGTGAAATAAGCAACCTCAACGATGCCGAGGCCCTGAAAAACTTCACCGGATAGCTAGCCGCTAATAAACCCCGCCCCGGATGTGAACATCCGGGGCGGGGTTAAGCCCTCACAGCGAAGGGAATCGCTCAGCTCTAAGCATTAAGCTCAGCGCTTTGCCTTCCTTTTTGCTGCTGTTTTGCGCTTAGTAGGCGCTTTCTTCTTCTTTGTTGCTGCTTTTTTCTTCTTAGCAGGGGCCTTTTTCTTCTTGGCCGCTACTTTTTTCCGCTTGGCAGGAGCCTTTTTCTTCTTAGCTGCTGCTTTTTTCTTCTTAGCAGGGGCCTTTTTCTTCTTGGCCGCTACTTTTTTCCGCTTCGCGGGAGCTTTTTTCTTTTTAGCTACTGCTTTTTTCTTCTTTTTAGCAGGGGCCTTTTTCTTCTTGGCCGCTACTTTTTTCTTTTTAGCAGGTGCTTTTTTCTTTTTAGCTACCACTTTTTTCTTCTTAGCTACTACCTTTTTCTTAGCTACCACCTTCTTCTTAGTAGCCTTTTTCTTGGTTGCAGCCTTCTTCTTTGCTTTTGCTCTGGTCGCCATAACGTCTTCCTCCGAGTATTCCGTTTGCGTTGAGGGCAATTGACGGCATGCTGCAGTTAGCTAGCTCATCCACCGGATGACAGACTTACTCTCCAACCACAACCTGTCGACTCTTTCTCCTGTAGCGGCGGGTTCTTTGTCCCTGACGGCCTCGCGGCCTCACCACACAGAAATTTCTTTTACGCATCGCAACCGGACCGGGGTTTGCTCTGCGCCGGCACAAATGTTGAATCCGCAAACTGGCGTTTCCAACTTCTGCGCGATTATCTTTTCATGTGTTGTCAGGTTTAGTTCACATTCAACGTTGCAAACCCTTCAACACAACTCCCTCCTGCAACTTCACAACCGCGTAACGTTGCTAATTACTCTTGCGCTCAGAACTTTTTAATCGTTTGCACAACAGCAACCCGATGAAAAATAGCACAATTTTTATAAATGTCACAATAAAGTTGATTTTTTTTATTTTTTTATTTGCCGATTACGGCAGCTCATCACGGCGTTTTTCAAAATTTATTTTTATAAACCTGCAATGAACTGCGCATCACAACATCGCAAAATGATTTTTTCGGAATAAAAACACCTTTGAATTTTTCAGCTTAATGTCCGGCCGATTAAATTCATAAGTAATCGAACATGTTCATTTGAATCGTTAATACAAGGTATATATCG
>JBFJYC010000086.1:0-11305 GCA_041622815.1 Spongiibacteraceae bacterium
AATACCCAGGCATTGAACGGGCTCATGGTCGGCCCTGCCGAGCGCAGGAAGCCCAGCACTTCATCCATCTCCGCACTGCGGCCGACCACCGCGCCACCCACGCAGCGGCCCTGCCCGTCGATATATTTGGTTGCGGTGTGCACCACGATGTCGGCGCCCAGCGCCAGCGGCTGTTGCAATGCCGGTGTACAAAAACCATTGTCGACAACCAGCAGACAGCCGCGCTCGCGGGCGAGCTGCGACAGCAGCGTCAAATCTACCACTTCACTGAGCGGGTTCGATGGCGTTTCCAGAAATAACATCCGCGTTGCCGGGGTAATCGCCGCGCGCCAGTCATCCACCGCAACCGGATTCACGAAGCTGGTGGTGACACCGAACTTGCTGAAAAATTTATTCAGCAACACCGTGGTTGTGCCAAACACACTGCGCGAACAGACCACATGATCGCCGGCGTTCAGCAGCGCCATACAGGTCGACATAATCGCCGCCATGCCCGATGCGGTAGCGACACCCTGCTCGGCGCCCTCCATCGCGGCGATGCGCTCTTCGAAAATCCGCACCGTCGGGTTGGTATAGCGCGAATAGACATTGCCCGGCTCATCGCCGGAAAAACGCGCCGCGGCCTGTTGCGCACTATCGAACACGTAACTGGAGGTCGTGAAAATCGGTTCGCTATGCTCACCCTCGGGCGTGCGGCGATGCCCCGCGCGAACCGCGAGCGTGTCGATATGAGCACCCGCTAATTGCGGCCGCTGCGGTGGTTGTTCTGAATCTGACATAAATACTGCTGCGGCCTAGCCGCTGGCCTCATTTTCTGAAACATCGTTGTGCAGACCGATCAGCGCGCCATCACCCTGAATCGATTGATCACGCCGGTTTTTGGACGCGTCGCTGCGCTCATCCGCGAGCCGGTTCAAATACGATTCATCGACGTCGCCGGTCACATACTCGCCGTTAAACACCGAGCAATCAAATTCAGTGATGCCATGGGTGCCCTCTGCCGAACAGGCTATCAAGGCATCCAGATCCTGATACACCAGCCAGTCAGCGCCGATTTCCGCACACACCTCGTCAATATCCCGGCCGTGGGCAATCAGCTCGGATGCGGTCGGCATATCGATACCGTAGACATTGGGATAGCGCACCGGCGGTGATGCCGAAGCGAAATATACTTTTGCAGCACCGGCATCCCGCGCCATTTCAATCAGCTGCTGGCAGGTGGTACCGCGCACAATGGAATCGTCAACCAGCATTACGTTCTTGTCTTTAAATTCCAGCGGAATCGCGTTCAGCTTCTGGCGCACTGATTTTTTCCGCACCGCCTGGCCGGGCATAATAAATGTCCGACCGATATAACGGTTCTTCACCAGGCCTTCTCGAAACTTGACGCCGAGGCTGGCGGCCATGGCCTGCGCGGCGATGCGGCTGGAATCCGGAATCGGCACGATGACATCAATATCATGATCCGGGCGCAGTCGCATGACTTTTTCAGCCAGCGCATCACCCTGACGCAGCCGGGTTTTGTATACCGAGACCTCGTCCATAATCGAATCCGGGCGGGCGAAATACACATGCTCAAAAATACAGGGGGTCACCCGTGTCACCGGCACGCACTGATGGGTGTGCAGCTCGCCGTTCTGGCTGATGTAGATCGCCTCACCGGGGCGCACATCGCGCTCCAGCTTAAAGCCGGCAGCATCCAGCGCGACGCTTTCAGAAGCGATCATATATTCGGCACGACCGTCTGCGCTGAGGCGCTTACCGAACACCAGAGGCCGGATGCCATTGGGATCTCTGAAACCGAGCAAGCCATAGCTGGCGATCATCGCCACCGCCGCAAAGCCACCGGTGCAGCGGCGGTACACGCCTTCCATCGCGGCGAAAAAGTCCGCCGGCTCCGGCAGCAGCTTGCCGCGCATTTGCAGCTCGTGGGCCAGCACATTCAGCAACACCTCGGAATCCGAATCGGTATTGAGGTGACGCAGGTCGCCCTGATACAACTGGCTGGACAACTCAGCGGTATTGGTCAGATTGCCGTTATGCGCGAGGCTGATACCGTAGGGCGAATTCACGTAAAACGGCTGCGCCAACGCCGGGCTGGATGTGCCGGCAGTGGGATAGCGCACATGGCCGATGCCGACCGTGCCGCCGAGGCGGCGCATATGATGTTCGCGGAAGACATCGCGCACCAGGCCGTTGCCTTTGCGCTGATTAAGCCGCCCCAGATCGCAGGTCATAATACCGGCCGCATCCTGCCCGCGATGCTGAAGCACGGTCAGTGCGTCGTACAATTCCTGATTCACATTGTTGTGGGCGACGATGCCCGCGAGTCCGCACATACCGGTATCCGTCTAACTAGCGTTTAAAATCAGCCACCTCGATGGCTATCGATAAATCCAGACACAGAGGCCACTATGTCTCTAAAAGTCATTTCCGACCAATCCTGCATCATCTGAAACTGCGGAATCAGTTGCGACTGCTGCCACCACTCGTCGCCCTCAACGCCTTCGAGCAGCTTGGGTAACAAAATCACCAGCGCGGTGACCACCAGGGTGCCGCGCGCGGCGCCGAAAATCATGCCCAGCAGCCGGTCGGTACCGCTGAGGCCGGTCTTCTCGACCATGACTGAAATAAGGTTGGTTAGCAGCGCACAAACCAGCAGCGAGCCACCGAACAGAATCACATAAGCAGCGATATCACGGATATAGGGTTTATCGACGAGGCCAGTCAGCGCCTCCATCAATTCGTCGTGGAACGCCACCGCGACAAAGAAAGCCACACCCCAGGACGCCAGTGACAGCGCCTCTCTGACGAATCCCCGCAACAGGCTGATCAGCGTGGATAAAAACAGTATGCCGATGATAATCCAATCGGCGACGGCAAGTTCGCTCATAGTTTTGCTGTCCTGATTAGCGATCGAAGCGCTGCACGATCGGCTTCAGCTTGTGCTTCACCGCGATGTCATCGCGGATTTTGTTGGCGTCCGCCTCAACCAGTACCGGCCCCACCAGGACGCGATACAGCGTCGCCTTCTTGGTTTTCAGCGACTTCAGATAAGCCTTGTGTCCGTCTTTCTGTAATTTCTCTTTCAGATTGGTGGCATTTTCCTTGGAGCCGAAGGTGCCGACCTGAACCACCCAGGCTTCGGGCAGACGGGTATCCTGATCCAGCGCCGGCCGGGTTTTCGGTGGTTCGGCTTTGACCGGTTGCGGGGCGGGCTTCGCCGGCGCCGGTTCCGGCTTCGGCGAAGCCTCGGCAAGCGCCGCTTTATCCGTTGCCGGCGATGCTTGCGCTGCCGTTTCAGCATCCGCCTGCGCGGCTTCCGGTGGCGGCGCGTCATCGACAACAACATCCCGCTGCGGCTGCGGATTTCTGATGTGATCGGGCACCGGTCGGATCCCCTGCGGCTGGCGCGGTTCACTCAAGGCCGGCCGGTCAATAATAATCGGCGGCGGTATCTGGGTTCGCCGGTCTACTTTGTGCTCAACCGTACCGGTAAACAGCATCGACCAGAGGACCACGCCGATACATAGCAATACCAGTGCGCCCACCAAGCGTTCACGCATGTTTCGCCTCCGACAGCGGCCGTCGCCGTGATGCCGTATCCAGAATATTCAAAACCGGGCCCACCAGATAGAAAGAGCCGAATACCACCAACCTGTCACCGGCCAGCATCACCTTATTCAGCTCCGCCCAGGCCTGCGTCACAGACCTTGCGCAGTTCACTGCGGCACCGGCTTGCGGCACCAGCAGCCCGGCCAGTTTATCAACGGACATCGCACGTGAATTATCGGGCAAATCGCAAAGCCACCAGCTGTCAATCAGGGGTGACATCATACCAAGCATTTCTGCCACCGGCTTGTCTGCCATCGCGTTAAACAATGCAAATGTGCGCCCGTCAGCAGCTTTTTCCTGCAGACAGGCCGCCAGCGCAGCTACCGAATCAGGATTGTGGGCAACATCGAGTATCACCTCGATATCACGGTAGCGCAGCCGCTGCTGCCGCCCGCGCAGCGTTAGTCCCTGCAGCGCGGCAAGCGCCGCAGCGCGATCAAATGCCAGCGGCAGGCTGGCCAGCACCTGCACCACGCCGGCGAGGTTATCATCGGCCAGCGCCAGCTCAGGTAGCGGCATCTGTAGCGGCGCGCCATCGGCGGCGACACCGCGCCACAGCCGACCGGCGCCGATATCAAATGCGATGCCGCGCTGCAGCAGTTTTGCGCCGCTGCGCGCCGCAGCCGCAGCGATCGAATCCGGCGGCGAAGGATCGGCACAGACCGCGATTGCACCGGCGCGGAAAATTCCGGCTTTCTCAAAGCCGATAGATTCCCGGTCATCGCCGAGCCACTCGGTATGATCGATCCCGATCGAGGTGATGAGTGCGATGTCGGCGTCGACAATATTGACCGCGTCCAGCCGCCCGCCGAGCCCGACTTCCAAAATACACACGTCCGGCCGCGCACCGGCGATCAATTTCAGTATGGCGAGCGTGGTGAATTCAAACCAACTCAGCGCCACATCGGTGGTGGCTTGTTCTACCGCCGCAAACGCCTCACAGATCAGCGCGTCATCGGCGGGCACGCCCTGCAGTTGCACTCTTTCAGAAAAATGTTGCAGGTGGGGCGAGGTATAGCAGGCGGTGGTGAAACCGGCGCCGCGCAATGCGGTATCGAGCATGGCGACACTGGAGCCTTTGCCGTTGGTTCCGGCAACGGTAATAACACAGCTGCCGGAGAAATCGAGCGCCAGACGTTGCGCCACCACCCGCACCCGGTCCAAGCCGAGTTCGATGGCGCTGCTGTGTTTTGCTTCGAGAATGGCCAGCCATTCGGCCAGCGTGCGCGCAGGCGCCATAAGATTATTCGCTTTCCGCGCTACCGCTTTCGTCGTCGGTGGACTCCGGCTCAGCCTCTACCGCAGCAGCTGCTTCGTCCTGCCTTACGCCCTGCATGGCCGAAAGCAGCCGGTGTAACGTGCCGCGCAATTCGTTGCGATGCACAATCATGTCGATGGCACCATGCTCCAGCAAAAACTCACTGCGTTGGAAGCCCGGTGGTAATTTCTGACGGATGGTCTGTTCGATAATATTCTGTCCGGCGAAGCCGGCACGCGCGCCGGGCTCGGCCACATTGATATCACCCAACAGCGCGAGGCTCGCCGATACGCCACCGTAAATCGGGTCGGTCATCACAGAAATATAGGGTACGCCGTTCGCTTTGAGCCGCTCCAGTACCGCGCTGGTCTTTGCCATTTGCATCAGCGATATCAGCGCCTCTTGCATGCGGGCGCCGCCCGATGCAGAAAAACAGACAAAAGGTTGCTTGCGCTCCAGCGCCAGGCTTGCGGCGCGGGTGAACTTCTCACCCACCGCATTACCCATCGATCCGCCGAGAAAATTAAACTCAAAGGCAACAGCAATCAGCGGCAGTCCGCATAGGGTACCTTCCTGTGCAATCAGCGCGTCTTTTTCGCCGGTCGCTTTTTGCGCTGCACTGATTCTGTCTTTGTATTTTTTGGTGTCTCTGAACTTCAGCAAATCCGCCGGCACAATGTCGGTAAGAATTTCGGTGCCGCCCGGCGGGTCCATAAAGATGGCCAGACGTTTACGCGCATTGATGCGCATGTGGTGATCGCACTTCGGACAAACATCATTGTTTGACTCGACTTCCGGCTTGTATAACACCGCTTCGCATTTAACGCATTTTTTCCACAAACCCTCCGGCACCCCGCCTTCGCGCTTGTCCACAGGTGTCTCATTGCGAATGATCGAGGGTACGATCTTATCTACCCAGCTCATCTTATTTGCTCCGCTTTGTCAGGTATCGATATCTGAAACTGATTAATTTGCCGCGTTGTTATCCAGCGCCGCACGAATCTCTGCGATCAACGCCACCGCAGACTTCAGTGCTGCAGTATCGGCGGCAGCCGTAAGATTGGCAACCCGCTCTACCAGCGCGCTGCCGACCACGACCCCTTCGCAGGTCGGTGCCAGTGCGCGGGCGGAGGTCGCATCTTTGATGCCGAAGCCTACCGTCACCGGCAGGTCTGAGGCGGCTTTAATACGCGCGATATTGGTGCTTACTGAGCCGACATCCAGATTGCCGGCACCGGTGACGCCTTTAAGCGACACATAGTAAATATAGCCCCGCGCGGCGGCCGCAATCGACGCGATACGGGCATCGGTGGTAGTCGGCGCGATCAGGAATACCGGATCAATATTGTGCTCAGCCAGTACTGCACTGAGCTCACCCGCCTCTTCCGGCGGCAGATCGACGGTCAGCAAGCCGTCAACACCGGCGCTGTGCGCAGCTGCGGCAAACTTCGCGTAGCCCATATGCTCCACAGGATTGTCGTAACCCATCAGTACCACCGGTGTGGCGCTGTCAACATGACGAAATTCTGCGACCATATCCAATATGCCGGCCAGACCGACATTGTGTGCCAGCGCCCGTTCATGGGCCAACTGAATCACCGGCCCTTCGGCCATCGGGTCCGAGAACGGCACACCCAGCTCGAGGATATCGGCACCGGCTGCAACCAGCTCATGCATCAGCGGCACCGTCAGCGCCGGCACCGGATCTCCGGCCACAATATACGGCACCAATGCTTTTCGACCGCGCTCTTTCAGCGCCGCAAATACTGCGGTAAGTCTGCTCAATTCGCTTAATTCCTAATCGGTGTTGATGCCGTCGAGTTCGGCGACGGTATGGATATCTTTATCGCCGCGGCCCGACAGGTTCACGATGATGATTTCTTCCGGCCGCATGGTCGCCGCGAGCTGACCGGCGTAGGCGAGCGCGTGGCTGGACTCCAGCGCCGGCATAATGCCCTCGACCAGCGTCAGCTCACGAAATGCCGCCAACGCCTCATCATCGTTCACCGCAACATAGCTGACCCGGCCCGAATCTTTCAGCCACGCATGTTCAGGACCCACGCCCGGATAATCGAGACCGGCGGAGACGGAATGCGTAGGGGTGATCTGTCCGTTTTCATCCTGCATCAAATAAGTGCGGTTACCGTGCAGTACACCGGGCGTACCGATACTCAGCGGCGCCGCATGCGCACCGGTTTCGATGCCGTGGCCGCCGGCCTCGACACCGTACATTTTGACGCTGTCGTCACCGAGAAACGGATGGAACAGGCCGATCGCGTTAGAACCGCCACCGACGCAGGCGACCAGCGCATCGGGTAAACAACCCGCTTGCTCCTGACACTGCTCACGCGCCTCGCGCCCGATGATCGATTGAAAATCCCGTACCAACATCGGATACGGATGCGGGCCGGCCGCAGTGCCGATAATGTAAAAAGTATCGTCGACATTGGTGACCCAGTCGCGCATCGCTTCGTTCATCGCATCTTTTAACGTGCGCGAGCCCGACGTTACCGAGCGCACTTCGGCACCCAGCAGTTTCATGCGGTATACGTTGATTGCCTGACGGCGAATATCTTCTTCGCCCATATAGACAACGCATTGCATGCCCAGACGCGCTGCAACCGTAGCCGATGCAACGCCGTGCTGGCCGGCACCGGTCTCGGCAATAATCCGGGTTTTGCCGGAATGCTTGGCCAGCAGTGCCTGACCAATAGTGTTATTAATTTTATGGGCGCCGGTGTGGTTGAGGTCTTCGCGCTTCAACCAGAGTTGCGCGCCGCCGACCGCCCGGCTCCAGCGCTCGGCGAAATACAACGGCGAAGGGCGACCGACATAGTGCTGCATATCGCGGTCAAACTCGGCCTGAAAACCGTGGTCGGATTTCAGCCGCGTGTAGGATTCGGTCAGCTCATCCAACGCGTGCATCAGGGTCTCGGAGACGAACCGCCCCCCGTAGGGACCAAAATGGCCCCGCTCATCCGGCAAAACGCCAGCCTGTGACATAGTCATTCCTCTACAAAATCTGCTTCGCGTACGGCCGCAATAAATGCGTCCATTTTGTGGGCATCTTTAACGCCGGGACTGGCCTCGACGCCGCTACTAACATCTACGGCCCAGGGTCGCAGAGCGATGACACCGGATTCAACATTCTGCGGGGTCAGTCCACCCGCGAGGATCATCGGCTGGCGCAAATCGCGCGGCGCCAATGACCAATCAAACTGCTCACCGGTACCACCGCGCTTGTCCGCCGCCCAGCTGTCCAGCAACAGCGCCCGTGCACCGCTGAAGTGCGCCGCTTCGGATGCGGTATCCGCGCCCGCCCGCACCCTGATCGCCTTGATCCAGGGGCGCTGAAACAGATCGCACTGCGCGGGGGTTTCATCACCGTGAAATTGCAGCAGTTGCAGCGGCACCTCATCGACAACTTGCTCCACCCGTTCCGGATGCGCGTTGACGAACAGGCCCACCGGCGTCACAAACGCGGGCAGTGCCTCGCAGATGCGCTCAGCCAGCGCGATATCGACATTGCGCGGGCTTTCATCGTAGAAAACCAAACCGATGGCATCGGCGCCCGCAGCAGCGGCCGCCAGCGCGTCGGCGACCGAGGTAATGCCACAAATTTTGATTCGGGTGCGATGCACGGCAGGGAGGTCCGGAAAAGGCCGCAATTGTACCAAAGCCGCGGCCGATCAGCGATCAGAAAAGGCGGAAACAAACCAGGGACCGGGCTGTGAATCCGGCAAGCCGAACTGCGGCGGGTAATCCACGGCCACCAGATAGAGGCCCTCCGGGCGCGCCGTAACACCGCCCTGTGTGCGATCGCGGCCGGCCAGCACCTGCGCCGCCCAATCCGGGGCCCGCTCACCGCTGCCTATCGCCATCAATACGCCGGCAATATTGCGGACCATATGGTGTAAAAAGGCATTGGCCTTGATATCGATCATGATGACGTCGCCAAAACGCTCAACATTCAAATGAATGACATTGCGCATTGGGGTTGGCGACTCGCACTGCGCCGAGCGGAACGCGCTGAAATCGAGCTCCCCGATCAGGTGCCTGCCCGCCTCCGCCATCAGCGCCGCATCCAGCGGCTCCCGTATCCAGGTCACACCCCTGGTGAGATGTGCCGGCCGGTGTTCGGCATTGTAAATCAGGTAGCGATAGCGCCGCGCGGTCGCGCTGAAACGCGCATGAAAATCATCGCCGGCAGCCTGCGCCCACAGTACTTTGACAGCTTCCGGCAAATGGGTATTGCTGCCGCGCGTCCACGCCCGCAGCGGGCGCAGCGCAGTGGTTTCAAAATGCACGACCTGATAACTGGCGTGAACCCCGGTGTCAGTGCGACCGGCACATTGCACCACAATATTTTCATCGGCGACCTTGGACAGCGCCGACTCAAGCGCGGCCTGCACCGTTGCCACTTCGGGTGAACGCTGCCGCTGCCAGCCGTGAAATCCGCTGCCGTCATAGGCAACCGCCATCACTACCCGGGACACCGCTGTCGGCATGCTGCTCATCTAATCGTCGTAACCCCGGACAGAATGCCCGGGGCAAAAGGTTGTGTCAGAGCCGGCCAAGCATTTCGATGGCCCGCTCCCGCTGGGTGTGATCACCATCATTCAGCAACTTTTCCAGCAAGGGTTTCGCAGCCTCACCATTGCCCGATTCAACATAGGCAGTAGCAATCTCCATCGATGCAGCTAACTGCTCCGACGGATTTTGAATCGGCTCCAGATCCGTATCGGCGTCCTCTTCAAACATCGCAAAAGTCGCTGCCGGATCGAGCTTCCCTTCGCTATCCAGGACAAATTGAGCGCTGTCGCCGACCGCCGGTGCGCTGTAGTCAATAGCAACTGAATCATCAAAGGATTGCGCCGCAATATCCTGCTGCGGACTGGCCTCATCGAGATCACCAAAGTCGCCGTCGAGATCAAAGTCGAGACCGCCGAACTCATCGTCCTCTGCCTGCGCAGGTTCTGGTTCCGGTTCTGGTTCCGGTTCTGGTTCCGGTTCTGGTTCCGGTTCTGGTTCTGGTTCCGGTTCCGGCTCTGGTTCTGGTTCTGCCAGCGCCGACAGCTCATCATCGCTGTCCGCACTATCGGTTAGTGCGGCAGCACCGGCTGCGGCACCCAATGTAGCGGCGCCGGCGAGTGCAGCACCACCCAGCCCCATACCCGAATCCGGCGCGGCGTCGTCGCTATCATCCATGTCCAGTGAAAAATCATCACTGAGATCGGCGTCAAAATCGAAATCCGAATCAAAACCGCCATCTGTCGTGGTTTCGGTAACAGGTTTTACCGCGTCATTGTCGTCGTCAAAACCCACATCCAGCGATAACTCATCGTCGGCCAGCCCGTCGTCACCACCGAGGTCCAGTGAAAGCTCGTCATCCGCAAGAGGTGGCGCCTCATCGACCGGAGTGGTGGTATCAAAATCGTCGTCATCACCCAGCAACAGATCGAGATCAAATTCGTCAGAATCCGCTGTCGTTGACGGGGCGGGAGAGGCCGGCTCGTTGTCATCAAGGTCGAGTTCGAACTCAAGATCGTCATCCAACTCAGCATCGATCTCTGCCGTCAGCCCCGTAGCGGCGGCAGGCTCGTCATCGAGTTCAAGCTCGAAGTCATCCAAGTCGAACTCATCGAGTGCGGTTTCGGCGGTATCTGAGACCGGCGCGTCCGCGGCAAAGTCGTCGAAGTCTTCAGCAAAATCCTCTGCTTCAACTGCGGGAGGTTCCGGTTCCGGTTCTGGTTCTGGTTCTGGTTCTGGTTCTGGTTCTGGTTCTGGTTCTGGTTCCGGCTCGGGCGCTTCAATCTCGTCCAGCATTAATTCGCTGGCACCGGGCCCGTCCAGCCAGCCTTCCGTGCCCTGAACACCGGCCAATGCATCCTTAACCTTAGCTGTTTCGGCATCGTTACCCAGCGCCGACAGCGCGGCGTATTCGCTGACAAAATTTTCACGGTCCTGCTGCTCGATATAAATATCGAGCAGCTTATGCCGCAGCTCGAAGTTATTCGGGTCCTGCGCGATGGCATTGGTGAGCAGCTCGGCCGCCTGATCGTAACGACCGTAGGCGATATAGATCTCGGCCTCCGAAATCGCATCACCGGTCTCAGGCACCAGTGGCGCCTCGGCCTCCGTTTCGGGCTCGTCGTCGCCCGACAGTAAAGTTGCCGCTGCAGCACCGGCCGCCAGAGCGGCGCCGGCACCGACCGCCGCCAGACCCGGTCCGTGGCCGGCGTCTTCACCATCGGCATGCTCGATCAATGAATCGGACAGCTGCGGACTCTGAACAACATCCTCATCGTCCTCTACGGACGGCTCATCCTTTACGGCAACCGGTGTAACAACCGGCTCGGAACGCAGTGCGGCACGCTTGGGCCCGCCAAATATCAGTCGTTTCAGCAGCCAGAGCAGCAACAACAGCAGCAA
>JBFJYC010000087.1:0-11248 GCA_041622815.1 Spongiibacteraceae bacterium
ATCGGCATCGGCGATGGCTTTTCCGCCTGGGCAGAGTACTTTGTGTCACCGCGGGCCTCAATCGCCTTAAGCTTATCCCGCCACACAATTGACTTGCTGGACGAAGAATTTGATATCGATACTGTCGCCATCGAAGGTCGCTATCGTTTCCAGTAAAACAACAACCCGCTAGTCACAACCCGGCGCCGCAAAACGCCGGGTTTTTTATGCCCGCCCTTCAGACACTTGCCACCTGCAGCGCCGCAGCTCTGCGCAACAGCACAGGCGTCAGTAAGCGGTATAGTGCCGGCACAAATACCAACGACAGAATCGTTGTCAGCGCGGTGCCACCGGCTAATACAATGGCAAACGGCGGCCAGAAGCCGCCGCCGGCAACGATCAGCGGCACCAAGCCGAATACGGTCGTTGCAGTGGTCGACGCGATATGACGGGTACAATGCTGTACTGCGGCGATAATTCCCCCGACCTCGCCACGGCTGGCAGCGTCGCTGCTCTGGAGCTCGATCAGGATAACGATGGCCGCGTTGACCGCGAGTCCGATTAAGCCCATTAAGGCGATAATCGAGGTAAAGCCAAACGGAAAGCCGGATAAGAAAAGACTGAGCAGACCAAGTCCGGCGGCCTGCACTGCAACAGTGAGAATGACTGCAGCCAGCGTAAATGAGTTGAACGCCATCACAACGGTGACGATCAGCATCACCACGATAATCCCGACCGTTGCCATCAAATTACCCACCGCGTCATTACGTCCTTCGTCTTCACCTCCGACTTCCAATTGATAGCCATCGGGCAAGGCAAAACCATCCCGCACCAGTGCTGCTTTAAGCCGGGCGAGCACGTCTGCTGCCAGAGCACTGTCTTCGATAAATACCAATATGTCATTCACGCGACGGCTGTCACGCCGGGTAATGACTGCCTGAGCCGGCACAATTTCCGCCTCGGCGATGCCAAACAAAGCATTCAGACTGCGCCCGGAAACCACCGGCAGCACCATGACCGCGTTGAGATCCCGCTGCTGTATATCAGCACCGCGCACCCTAATAGGCAATTGCTCGGTCGACTCCAGCAGCGACCCCGCCGCTGCGCCGTCCAGATCCGCACGCAGCTTAGCTGCGAGCTCTGTCATACTAAGATCAGCGTTACGGGTTTGTACCGAATCGGATCGCAACCAGAATTTTGGTACCGATTGATTCAGACTGGCACGCACATGGATGACGCCAGCAGTTGTCAGCGCGGTTGCTCTGATAGTGTCACCGATAATTTGTAACTGCCCGATATCGGGGCCATAAATCCTCAGTTGTACCGGTGCGACCGAGGGTGGCCCCTGTTCAAGCCGGCGCACAACAACCTGCGCCTCGGGTACCAATCGGTCAAGTTTGCTCTGTAACTGCGGGACCAGCGCGTTTGCGCTACGGAAATCGCGTGTAGTCAGCATCGCCTGCGCGTAGTTCTGATTGCCGTCCATATTGTCCGGCTGGTTGTAATATACCGCTGGCGCATTGCGGCCGATAAACCAGTGCAGCGATTCAATACCATCAACATCTTTAAGCAGCTCAGATATACGCTCAGTTGCAGCGCGGGTCGCCGCCATACTCGCGGAAACCGGCAGGTAAATTTCCAGATTGATCATGTCGCGATCGGAGGTCGGGAAAAACTGCTCCGACATATGATTGACGCTGTAAAAACCCGTCAGTGGTAGCAGGCTCACCAGCAAGACAGTCACCAGCGGCCTGGCAAGCGCAGTCCGCAACAGCGCATTAAACCCGGTTTTTGCTGCCGGAAATTCCAACCCCCTACCCTGATTCGCGTGCAGCCAGCGACTCGCCAGCGGGCCGATCAGAAATAGCGAGATCAACCAACTGCCGATCAGGGTAAAGATCACAGCCAGCCCGATACCGCCTACAAACTCGCCGACCGGCCCGCCCTGCAACGCGATCGGCGCAAACGTCAATATGGTGGTGAGTGTTGACCCCAATAGCGGCAGCCACAGATGTTTGAGCGTCGCGACAATTGAGGCGACCGCGGCCTGACCTTCGCGCCGGAAACGCATTACTGTGTCGACTGTGACGATCGCGTTATCGACCATAATACCCAGCGCGACCACCAATCCGATTATCGACATCTGATGAATCGGTAAGCCGTAAAAACGAAAACAGCCGAGCGCAAATAAAATTGTCAGCGGCAGCGACATAGCCACCATGACTGCCGAGCGCCAGCCCATACTGAACAACAGCACGGTTATAATCAGCACAAAACCCAGTACGATATTACTCAACAGTTCCGCTAACCGTACCTGCGTGTAACGCTCCTGCATAAACAGCGTCGATAGTTGCAGCTCGCGGGGCAACTCTGCTGCGAATTGCCGGGTTACCGCATCGACGCGCTCTTGCCATGAATCGCCGCGCACCGAGCTTTGCATACGCACAGCGATAACCGAGCCGCGCTTACCGCCGACAATGGCAATATCGTTCGGGCGCGGCGCCACATCCTGCACCACCCGGGCGATATCCTGTAGTTCGAGGGTATTGCCTGCGTCGTCAGTCACCAGGGGTACGCGGCGGATGCCTTCGACCTGTTCAAAAGCGCCGCCGACCTCGAGTGACAGACGATGTAAATCGTTGCGGATTTCACCGGCCGGCACCTTGGCATCCATTGCGCCGAGACGCGCGGCAACCGCAAGGGTATCCATGCCTAATGAAGCGACGGCGATTGGGTCCAATTCGACGCGAACCTCTTCCTCGGGCATGCCGTATAAGCGCACCAGTTCTGTACCGGCCACGGTGTTCAACCGGCTACCCAACTCGGCTGCATAGCGTCCGAGGGCAATATAGTCAGGCGCTCCCTTGCCGGCCCATGTAACCGCTCCCACCCAGGTAAATGCGTAACCCCGGTCACTGTCCAGTGTCGGCATCGAGGCTTTTGCCGGCAGTTTGTCCCTGACGCGCTCGAGCTTTTCCCGCATTTCGGAAAATGCACGCTCCGACTGTTCCAGCGAAATATCATCAACCAGCCGGATCAGTATCGAAACGCCGCCGGGACGGGAATTCGAGGCGATATAATTGATTTCCGGTACTTCCCGCAGCGCATCTTCCAGCGGCCGGGCGAGCAGAGCCTCTACCCGCTCTGCACTGGCACCGGGCAACCGCGACAACACTACGCCGCTACGATTGATAATAATCGGGTCCTCGGTACGAGGCAGGGTCTGAATTGCCGAGAGACCGGCCACAAAAATTAGCGCGATAGCCAACACCGTAATGCGGTGGTTACTCAGTGCCGCCTTCAGCATCAGTGAGCCTTTTTCGACAGCGGTGGCATGATTATAGGCGCACCGTTTATACGAACCTGCTGCCCGGGTGCGTATTTATGTATACCGGCAGCAACGACGAACTCTCCATCGTCCATTGCGGTTTCAATAAACACACGATCATCAATCTGATAGACCGGTCGCACGCTGCGCTTTTCGATTGTATAAATATCCGGCCCGCCACCCAGCCCATAGACAACCCAGGTTCCCCGCACATCTGCCACCAGTGCTGCCAAGGGTAGCCAGACGCCGGACTGTTTGCGGGGCACCGGAATATCGACTTCGACAATACTGCCGTCGCTGACCGTCACGTCCGGCATTGCCACCCGTACTTTAGAGGTCAGCGAAGCAGTGTCTAAAGACTGGTTAATACTTTCCACGATGCCTACGGACTGCCCGAAGGTACCGGTCAGCGTCAGCTGCTGGCCGATAACCAAAGCACCCTGCAGCCGCTCCGGCACACCGAACTCCAATTCACGCTCACCGGCCTCGACCAGATGTATTAAAGGCTTGCCCGATTCTACAGATTCACCTTCTTCAGTGTTGACCGCGGTAACCTCGCCGTCAAATGGCGCCCGGATTCTGGATTTAGCTATCCGCTCTTCGGTGATGTCGCGCCTGACTTTGATTGCCGCGAGTCGCGCCCGGCTCGCCTCTAAATTGCTTTGTAGCTGATCCAGTATTTGTTCGGATGCCAGGCCCCTGGCCTTTAGCGACTGCTGCCGTTTGACGTCTGCCTCTAATTGCCCGATCTGCGCCGCAGCTTCCCGCTTGTTCGCATCGAGCCGGGTTAATTCCAGAGTGGCGATGCGGGTATCCAGCGCGAGCAGAACCTGCCCGCGTTTGACGCGATCGCCGACCTCCACACTACGAGCGGAGAGCTTACCCTCGTACTCTGCGCTTAAGGCCGCCCGTCGCGATCCGACCGCGCGGCCGGCAAGCCTTCGCAGCGCAATATATTCGCCCTGCTTTTGCACCTGCACGACTAAAGCTTCGTGCACGCGCGCCTGCGGCTCACCGCTGTCCGCTGCGAGCAAAGGCGCGACAAGAAGCAAGAGTGCCGGCGATAGATTTAATCGGCCACGGAAAAGGCCATGAAATCGGGCCGGTGTCTTCATAGTTGATCGTCAGCTGTATTATCAAATTCTAAAAGCGGCCAGCATAATAGCATTAGCAAAGCCGCACCAAAGGCATTCACGCATAAGCACAACGCACCGGCTGCTATGTCGTAAACCACCACAATCTATTATGCTGTCCCACTGTTTTTTTAATTAAAGATGCGGAGAACCGGCAATATGTCACGGGCCTCGAAGAAGATCGTATGGATTACCGGCGCTGCTTCCGGAATTGGCTACGCTTGCGCCGAGCGGTTTGCAGCAGAGGGTTATCTGGTTGTCGGCAGTGATATCAACCCCTGTAAGCAATGGCAAAGCATAGAAGAACTATCATCCGGCAGTTGTTTCCGGCTGCTCGATGTAACACTGGAACAAGCCGTCACCGACTTTGCCGGCGCGCTGATCGCTGACTTTGGTGCAATCGATGTTGTTATTACCGCAGCAGGCGTCGCCGGTGGCGGCGCAATTCATCACATCAGCACCGCCGATTGGGACCATGTCATCAATGTCAATCTGCGCGGCACAATGCTGTGTATCCGCGCGGCAATCCCACAGATGATCGAGCAACGCAGCGGCAACATAATCACCATTGCCAGCGTCGAAGGGCTCGAAGGCAGTGAGGGCGGCAGTGCCTACAATGCATCGAAAGGCGGTGTCGTCATGTTCACTAAGAATCTGGCCATGGACTATGGCCGGATTGGTATCCGCGCCAATGCGATCTGCCCGGGTTTTATCGATACGCCGATGTTCCGTGAGGTAATGGACCTAGAAGCCATGCGCGAAACCCGCGACAAGATCCAGGCGCAACACAAGCTCGGGCGCTTTGGCCGTTCGCAGGAAATAGCCGGTGCTGCCTGGTTTCTGGCCGGCGAAGACTCGTCGTTTATTACCGGACACGCCCTGCCGGTCGACGGCGGTTATGTTGCAGGCCACAGCTACGGACTAACGGAAATGATGGGGCTGGTCTGAGCCCGGATTGATCTTTACTCCACGATTGCGTCGCCGAACTCGGTCGGCGCACCAAAGAAAGTCCGGTGCGATGGCGGTTGTTTGCCATTGCTATCACGAACACCGAGCGCTTCGGCTATCTCAGCGGCGATACACACGGTGCCCGATCTCTCCATCAGCTTCGGATCTTTCGCCAGTGCGTCAATAACCAGCCCGGGAAACTGCGGCGTTTCAATCGTCTCCATCAATGCCGCGTATTTGTCAGGTTCCGCCGTGAAAACCGCCTGCGTCCGCTCCGTCAGCATCAAACCCATCCACAATGCAATCACGGCGACATTATAGGGTTTAAAATCAACCGCCATATCGTGGGCCATTTTATCGATCGCCGCTTTACCTGCACCATAGGCCGGGCCGTGCATATAGATGCGACCGCCGAATGAGGAGGTATTCACAACCAGTCCCGAGCCGCTGGCTAGCAATAACGGCGCTGCAAAATAGCTGGCGACATAATGCGAACGCAATCCGACATCGAACAACTGCGTTTGTGCCAGTGACTTTTCCCAGAACGGGCCGCTATCGGTGATTCCGTCCGGCAGTGCCGTAACGTTGTTTACCAGAATATCGAGCCGGCCCTGTTCGGTGGTAACGCGCTCGAACAGCGCTTTAACCTGATCATCGTCGGCATGATCACAGTTCACCGCGATACCAGTGCCACCTGCTGCAGTTACCGCTTCCGCAGTGGCATAAATGGTACCGGGCAAACCCGCGCTGTTTTCTTTTTCGGTGCGGCCGGTCAGGTAAACAATATGACCTTTTGAACCGAGCGCCTCGGCGATTCCTTTACCGGCACCGCGGCTGGCGCCTGTGACGACCACGACACGCTCACTCAAGCGGACCGGGCCTCATCGACTGTGCTCACCTTTGCTGTTGACTCGCGCGCTGCGTCCGCCTCGATCTTATCGGCCAGTGCATGCATTTCGACAAGTGATTCCTGCATCATTTCGACCATGCGACGGATATCCGGCACCATACGTTTGCAGGCTAGAAAACAAATGTTGAGCTGGTCCGCATAGCTCCAGACTGTAATATTCAGTCCCATACCTTCGCCGAGCGGGCCGATCGAATAGAGGCTGGACAATGCTCCCAGTTTCTCTTTCGGGCCGGGCACATTGGACAGCAACAAATTGTTCTGCGGTACATAGCCCGGCTGCGCCGCAACCTGCTTACGGTAGCTGCGCATTTTAATGGCGCTCAGCAAACCCGGCGGAATGTAATGATTAACGCGGTTCCATGTGTCCGGCCCCAAAACCCTTAACTCTTCTTTCGCCGCGGAAACGCATTGCTGGGTAACCCGGAATCGTTCGAGTTCGTCCTCGATGTGCACCGGTATCATGGTCATCATCGCCATGAAGTTATTGCCGAATTCCCGTATCGCGCCCTTTTCATCGATAGCCATTGGCACCGCCGCTGCCATCGGCGCATCCGGAAGGTCATCGCGAGAGATCAGATACTTACGAATCGTTGATGCAACCAGTGCCAGAAACACATCATTAAGTGTGCCGCCCATGCGGTTTTTCAACGCTTTAATTTCATCCAACGATAATTGCAGCGACGCATAATTGCGCTTATTACTCACTGCGCGGTTTAGGACGGTGCGTGGTAAATCGATCTTCATCGCTTCAAGCATCGGCGCCTGGGTATGCTTTGCGTAGCGTACCAGCCGGATAATCCGCTTGAACAACAAACTGACCAGCCCCGGAAAATGAGGAATATCGTATTTGAGATGATCGAGAATCGCACCGGCTATCAGCTTGCCGGAAGTCGGAATGGGTTCGGGGCGCCAGGTATCCCTGCTCTCGTCAATATACTGCTTATCAAAGATGCGCTGGATAAAGCCGACTGTGGCCATACCATCGGCGAGCGCGTGATGAATCTTGAGCACCAATACGAGTTTGTCCTTGCTGTAACCTTCCAGCACCCAGAGTTCCCAGAGCGGGCGGCTGCGATCCAGTGAACCGCTGATGATCTGCCCGATCAGATCGTCCAGTTCTACCATGGTGCCGGGCGATGGCACCGCCGCGCGATTGATATGCATGTCCAGATCAAAGTCCGGATCATTGATCATGACCGGGTGGTGAATGCCGAAGGGCACCGGGATAACCCGCTGCCGCAGCATCGGAGATTTTCGCAGCACCTGCATAAACCGCTCTTTGAGCATGCTGTGCTCAATCCGGCCACCGGGTACGTCCATCACAAATACTTTAATTGTATGCAGGGGAACGGTCGGCGTCTCCTGGGCGAGCCAGGTCGCATCTTTACCGTGTAAGCGCTGCATTAACGACTCCTGCCGCTTTATTGTGCGGTCTCAGCTACAGTCGGAATTCTAACCCGATCGGCCGTGAACACAAGTGTTGTGAGTGGCCTTTTCTGCTTTTGCGGCATATAGTTACGCGCTTTCTTTAGCGAGTTTTCCAGCCAATGTCAGACGCGACACGCCCCCTGTCCAATCGACGAAAGTTAATTTTTGGTGTCGGCATGCCCGTGGCGATGTTGGCCTTTGCCCTGTTCATGTTCAAGTGGATGGTCAGCAACCCGCCCGAGATTCCACAGCGTGAAGTCGCGCCCGACTACCCAACGGTCGAGGTCATCACCGCTCGGCCCGAAACGATCCGCCTGACAGTCCGCTCGCAGGGCACTGTCCGCCCGCACACAGAAACATCGCTGAAACCGGAAGTCAGCGGGCGTGTCGTCTGGATTTCGCCCTCACTGGTCAACGGTGGCGTGTTCGCCAAAGATGAAAAATTGCTCGAAATCGACGCCACCGATTACAAGTCTGCTCAGGCCAGCAGCCGCACCTCGCAGGTTCGTGCGGAAGTTGAGCTCGAGCATGCCGAACGCGAGCTGTCACGAATGCAGTCTTTGTATAAGCAAAAACTGGCGAGTAAATCGCAGCTCGATAATGCGCGTCGTTCGCACCAGCTCGCCGAAGCCCAGCATCATGAAGCGCGCATCAATCTGGAACGCGCCCGGATCGATATGACCAGAACGGTTTTAAAGGCACCTTACACCGGCCGTGTGCGCAGTGAGAACGTCGACACCGGACAATTTGTCGCCCGCGGCGAGGAACTCGCCAAAATCTACGCCACCGATTATTACGAAGTTCACCTGCCGATAGGCATCGAACAGTTTTTATATCTGGACGTGCCCGCAGAAACCCAGGGTGCCCTGCCGCCGGACAAACAACCCGCAACGCGCATTACCGGAGCTGTCGGTCCGATTGAATTTCTGTGGCAGGGCAAACTCGAGCGCACAGAAGGTGAAATCGAAGCTAAGACACGACTGCTCTATGGCGTAGTCCGGGTTGAGAATCGCAACGTCACACTCACCACGAGCAATAAACCACAGAATATACCGCTACTCGTCGGCCAATATGTGAAAGCTGAAATAGCAGGACGCGAGGTGCAGAACGTGTACCGGCTACCGCGCAGCGCGTTGCGCAACGGCGATAGCGTGCTAATCGTCAGCCCGGAGTCGACACTGCATTTTCGTGACGTCAAAATCCTCAGGATTCAGGATAACGATGTATTGATCAGCAATGGCCTCAATCCCGGCGATTTAGTCTGCTCGGCGCCGCCGCTGGTTGTTGTCGAAGGAATGCAGGTCAATACCGCGAAGGTTGTCTACTAATGCGCCCTGTCATCGCCTGGTTCGCCGACAACCATGTGGCTGCCAATCTGCTGATGTGGGTTTTACTCGTGGCCGGTACGGTCAGCCTGTTTTCGATTTACCGGGAAGAATTCCCCAACATCGATGCCGGTACTATCTCTATCAATATTCCTTATCTCGGCGCCTCGCCCGCTGAAGTTGAACAGGCTGTCTGCGTACGGGTTGAGGAGGCAATTGAAGGCACACCCGGCATCGATAAAATCGTGTCGACAGCATCCGAGGGCAGCTGCTCCGCCTACGCTGAACTGGAAGAAGGTGCTGTCGCAGGCAAGGTCGTCGACGACATCAGTAGCCGCGTCGATGCGATTGATTCGTTTCCCGCAGACACCGAAGACCCGCGGGTCAAAGAAGACGAAATTCTGACCAATGTACTGGAGATTATTATTTCCGGTAACACCGACGAACGCAGCCTGAAGGAACTGACCTGGCAATTACGCGAAGAACTGGTCGCACTTCCCGGTGTTTCTCAGGTCACGACACGCTATATCCGACCCTATGAAATTTCGATCGAAGTGTCTGAATTCACGCTGCGACGCTATGGCCTAACCATGGAAAAAGTGGCGAATGCAATCGCAGCGAGCTCGCTGGATCTGCCGGGCGGCGCGCTTAAAACCGAAGCCGGCAGTATTTTGTTGCGAACCAAATCTCAGGCTTATACTGCCGCGGATTTTGAGGACATCGTGGTGGTTCACCGCGACGACGGCGCTGTCGTCAAACTTGGCCAGATTGCGCGGGTCATCGACGGCTTCAAAGACACCGATCTGCGCGTGCGCTTTAACGGTGAGCCGGCGGTAATGCTCGTTATTAAACGTATCGGTGAAGAGGATGCAATCAACCTCGCCGACACAGTAAAAGCCTATCTCGACGAGTATGAGGCAACGCGCCTGCCCGCGGGCCTGAAGATTACCACGTGGATGGATGAGTCACAGGACATTATCGAGCGTTTAAGCGTATTGCAGAAAAATGCCGTCTCCGGCCTGTTTTTAGTGTTGCTGAGCCTGTCGCTGTTCCTACGCGGCCGGGTCGCGTTCTGGGTAGCAGTGGGTCTGCCGGTCGCATTGATGGGAACATTCTTCATGTTCCAGGTGTTTGCTATCTCCTTGAGCACCATGTCGGTTGTCGCGATTATTCTGGTACTCGGTATTCTCGTGGACGATGCCGTTGTCGTCGGCGAGCGCATTTACAGTATGCAGCAGGATGGTGCTGCCCCCTACACCGCTGCGGTTGAGGGCGCCAGCGAGGTATCGACGCCGGTTATCTTCGGGGTACTGACGACGTGCACCGCTTTTCTGGCATTTATGTCGATACCCGGCGGTATGGGCACCTGGCTATCGACGCTGGGGACGGTCGTTATTATCGCCCTGTTGTTCAGTCTGCTGGAATCGCAACTTATCCTGCCCAGTCACCTCAATCAGCGCCTGGTTGAACCCGGGCATGAGCGCGATATGGCCTGGCTGCCGAACCAGCTGCAGAAATTTGCGAATGACAGCTACCGCCCGTTTCTCAAGCAGGTCATCGACTACCGCTACAGTGCGATCGCCGCCGCTACGGCACTGCTGATATTGGCGGCCGGCCTTGCCGCGAGCGGCCGGGTATCATTTCAGTTCTTTCCCTCGCTGGTTGGCTCAAGGATCGCGGCAACGTTGACCATGCCCGCCGGTACCGACATCGAGAAGATGGAAGAAAAAGTAAAGATCATTGAGCAGGCCGCGGCAAAACTGCGGGCGGAACTCGATGCAGATATTGGCCCAGGTGAGCCGAGTAGAATCGTTCACCAGATTTCTTCGATTGGCGCGGCGCTCTCTCTGGGCTCAGTTTCCAACTCAAATTCCCCCGGCAGCAACTATGCAGAGATAGGTATAGAAGTGCTGGACGTTGAGGACTACAACCTGAACCCGCACGCGATCGCCAAACGCTGGCGCGAACTCACCGGACCGGTTTCAGGTGCGGTTGAGCTGACCTTTGACGCGAGTACATTTTCCTTCGGCGCACCTATCGATCTGGAGTTGCGCGGCAAAGACACCGCGGAGCTGCGTGAAGCTGCGGCCCGGATAAAGCAAAAGCTCAGGGACTACCCGGGCGTGTTTGATATCACGGACACATTTCGCGCCGGCAAACCAGAGCTACAATTCAGTATTAAACCGGAGGCGTTGAG
>JBFJYC010000088.1:0-11181 GCA_041622815.1 Spongiibacteraceae bacterium
CCTGGCCGGCGACGGATCGCGATGTGTTGGTTCACGTCAATATCGCACAGGATGAGACGACCCGGGTTGTCACAGTTTCGCTAAAGGGCGTTGATCCGGTAACCGATACGCTGGCACCCCTTGTGCCGTCGAGAAAAGGTAGGGCCGGCATCGAGCGCTTAACCGGATTTTTCCGCTTTACGCCGCTCAGCGAGACCGAGACCGCAGCGGTCTATGAGATGCATATGGAACTCGGTGGCTCGCTGCCGGCAACTCTGGCGAATGCACAGATCGGGGATACGCCCTACTACACCTTATTAAATCTACGAAAGCTGGCAACAGCCCCTAAGTACCGGAACTTTCGCCCTTTTTAGTAAGCTTCTACGCCAAGATGGGCGACAAGCCGCTGCAATTCCGGCCTCAATTGATGGCATGGTAGCAACAATAAAAAGTTTCAAAGCATGAGACATACGATGGTGACCCCGGCTGATTTTGCATTCGAGCCCATGCCCGGCGCGGTGCTGCACAATACTTTACGCGACTATCGTTGCAGGCATCCCGTCAGTCCGGTGATATTCGGTGGTATGCCCGCGTTTCTGATCACCGGGCACGCGGAACTGGCAGCGGCTTACAAAGACAATGATTTATTCCCGCCGGCCAACGCCTACCGGATTACGATTGAGCCGGTACAGGGCGTCACGTTCCAGACGCTGGAAGGCGATCAGCACCGGCTCTACCGCCGGCTGGCGACACCGGCGTTTCGCTCTTCAGCTGTGGACCGCATGGAGGATAGCGGTCTTGCGCAAATCGCCAACGAATTGATCGACATGCTGCCGGGTATCGCATCGGCTGGTGAGCGGGTCTGTGATTTTACCCGCTACTTTACCCATCGTTATTCTTTTCTGGTAATTAGCCGGATGCTTGGCATTCCCTTCGACCGGGAAGACGAGTTTCGCGAATGGGCGTCGGGATTTCTCGCTTTCACCCATGATGCTGATCATGCGCGGCATTGTGCGAAGCAGATTACCGACTATCTGACGCCGGTTCTGGCTGACAGGCGCAGCGCGCCGCAGGACGACGTGATATCCGGATTAGTGTTGGCAGACGCCGATGGTCACCGGCTTACCGATGAAGAGATTCTGTCAAATATCCGTCTGCTATTTACCGCGGGCGCGTCGACCACCACCGATGCGATGGGCAATCTGCTTTATATTTTATTGAGCCGGCGCGAGCTGTGGGAGCAGTTGCGTGCTGATGCATCGCTGCGGGCCGCTGCGGTTGAAGAAATCCTGCGCTGGGAAACGCCGGTGGCGATATTGCCGCGCATATCGGCAACAGAAGATATTGAGTTCGCCGGCGTGCCTATTCCCGCAAACTCATTTTGTTTATTTGCCATGGCTGCTGCCAACCGCGATCCGGCGGTTTTCAGCAATGTCGATGAATACGATCTGCACCGAAAGGACGGCAATAAAATGCTGAGTTTCGGTCCCGGCCCGCGACTCTGCCCGGGCATGCATCTCGCGCGAAAGCAGCTGCTGGTAGTGCTGGACGTATTGTTGGATCGTTTACCTGAGCTGGCCTTGATCGATTGCGATAAGGCCGTACCGACGGGGACGGTATTGCGCGGACCGCTGAGCCTGCCCGTCAGCTATTAGCGGGCAAGCTAGTATCCGTTCAGTGTGGCGAAGCGGTTGGTGTGGTAGCTGCTATCACCTAAGATCTGTACCGCGACCCTTGCCCTTTTCATAAATAAGCCCAGATCCAGTTCATCGGTGACGCCGATGCCGCCGTGCAACTGTACGGCTTCATTGGTGGCGTGAATATAAATATCGTTGAGTTGGGCCTTGGCATGGCTGGCCGCCACCGCGAGGTCGTCGCGGCCTTCGTCGATTGCGGCAAGCGCATCGATAACCACGGATTTACTCAGCTCCAGATCGGCGTACAACTGTGCTGCGCGGTGTTGCAGGGCCTGAAAGCTGCCGATCTTCGCGCCGAACTGCTCGCGTTCTTTCAGGTAGTCCAGAGTGCGCGCAAAGCATTCGAGCGCGCCGCCGAGCATCTCGGCAGCCATGCAGATACGCCCGCGGTCCAGCACTTTTTCCAGCGCCGGCCAGGCATCACCGGCGTCGCCCAGAATCTGATCGGCGGCAACTTTGACATTACTGAAGTTGATCTGAGCGGCATTGCGGCTATCGGCCATCATCATGCGGGTCCGCGTAACACCCGCAGTATCAGCATCGACCAGTACCAGGCTGAGGCCGTCACTGCCGGGGTTGTTACCAGCACTGCGCGCCACAACAATCAGCGTGTCAGCGCTATGACCGTCCAGCACAAAGGTTTTATCGCCGTTGATGACGAAACCATCGCCGCTGGCTTCTGCGGTGGTCGCGATATTCAGCGGGTTATGGTGCGGGCCTTCTTCCAGCGCCAGTGCCAGTGTCATTTCACCGCCGGCGATTTTCGGCAGTAACGCCGTTTTCTGCGCTTCGCTACCGCAGAGCTCAATGGCACTCGCCCCCAATACCACACTGGCGAAAAGCGGTGACGCGGTCAGGGTGCGGCCGCTTTCTTCGATGACCGCGCCCAGTCCCTGATAGCCGAAATCCAGTCCGCCGTATGCTTCCGGCAACACAATGCCGGCCCATCCGAGCTCACTCATCTGCTGCCAAAGGGCGGATGAGTAGCCGGTCTCATCGCCTTCGTCGCGCAGTTTTCTCAGCGCGCCGACCGGGGCGTGCTCGGCTAAAAATTCGCGGGCGGTATCTTTGAGTAGTTGCTGTTCTTCGTTTAATGCCAGTGCCATGTTGTGTATTCCGGTTATGCTGTTTCGGGTTTATTGCGATCTGTTGTTACTGGGGTAGCTCAAGCGCGCG
Source organism: Spongiibacteraceae bacterium (assembly GCA_041622815.1). Taxonomy (GTDB): domain Bacteria; phylum Pseudomonadota; class Gammaproteobacteria; order Pseudomonadales; family Spongiibacteraceae; genus JBFJYC01. Next base: position 2,853 of record JBFJYC010000088.1, read on the forward strand.
CTTGGCGATGACATTGCGCTGCACTTCGCTGGTGCCACCGGCGATGGTCAGCGCTTTGTTGAACAGCCAGTTGCGGGTGAACGCCAGTACTTCGGGGTCGAAGGGTTCGCCTTCCCAGCCGAGCCCTGCGCTGCCGAGCAGGGCGATTAACAGCTCGTCGCCGCGCAGTTTTTCTTCAGTACCGAGCATTTTCATCGTCAGCCCGGCCTTGCCGTCACCGCTGCCCGCTATCTGCTCTTCAAACAGGCGTTTGCCGGTCAGCGCCACCGCCCGCGACCGCATTTTGTGGCTGGCGATACGCCGGCGGTAATTTGCATCCAGCAACTTGCCGGCAGCGTCGCTGCCGAAGGCCCTGCGGGCGGCCCCGATCATATCGGGCTGTGCGCCGCGTCCGGAGTCGTTGCTCGCCGACATCATTTTCCGTTCGTGGATCAATAATGACTTGGCCACCGTCCAGCCGCGATTCAGCCCGCCGACCAGATTATGTTTCTCAGCGCGGGCATTATCAAAATGAGTTTCACAGAATTCGCTTTCGCCGCTGATCAGCGGTATCGGCGAAACGCTGACACCGGGTTGCTCCATATCGATCAGTAAAAAACTGATGCCGTTATGTTTGGACGCACCGGGGTCGGTACGTACCAGGCAAAAGATCCAGTCGCAAAGATGGGCGAAGGTTGTCCAGATTTTGGCACCGTTAACCAGATAGTGATCCCCCTGGTCGACGGCGCGGGTTTGCAGGCTGGCCAGATCGGAGCCGGCGTTCGGTTCCGAGTAACCCTGGCACCAGCGGATTTCGCCGCGTGCAATTTTTGGCAGGTGTTCTTTTTTTTGTGCCTCGCTACCGTGTTCAAGCAGCGCCGGTCCCAGCATCCAGATGCCGAGATCCATCAGCGGCGCGCGACACCCCAGCTGTTTCATTTCCTGTTTTAAAATGTCGGACTGTACCGGATCGAGTCCGCCACCGCCGTATTCAGCCGGCCAGTCGGGGACTGTCCAGCCGCGGTCGCGCATGCGCTCAAACCATAATTTGGCATCGGCGCTGGGCCAGGTTTTATTGCGACCGGACCAGACCAGACCTTCGGGCGCGACCGGCGTGCGCATCGACTGCGGGCAATTCTGCGCCAGCCATTCGCGGGTTTCCTGACGAAAAGTCTCGTGCTTGCTCAAGGGGATGAATCGGGCGCTGTTGTGAAGAGGCGCTAGCTTATCGCCACGCCTTGGTATCGCAATGGCGCGAGCCGGCTGGCCTGCTGGCAATTAGGGTCAGTGACTGGCGGCTTCCATATGACTGGCTAAGGCGGAGGCCCAGGACTGAATTGCATTGGTCATAACGTCATCGCCGGGCCCCGATGCGGTGCGGACGCCGCACTGGACCAGGAGTAGTTCGCCGCTGGCGTTGTCGCGCAATGTCAGGCTGAGCTTGGGTAATGTGTCGCTGCTGCCGGCCGGAGGCAGGTCAGCCAGCCACAGGTCTGCGGATATCGTGCGGCCGCTTTTTCCGGGGGGGCTGACCCAGGCCAGCCGCTGTCGCCATTCGTCGGCGATGGTGCCGGTAATCGCATAGAACAATTGGTCGAGCTGCGAGCTGGTCATGCCGTAATCCGTCGCGCTACTAATCATGCCTTTGCGCACCAGCGTCAGGGTTTCAAAACGCAGATTGCGGAATTCATAAAAGCTGACGTCACGCCGGATATCGGGGGCGGTCGCAGTTGATGCATTGCCGATGCGCGGGCAAACAAAGCGCTGCTTCGGCGCCACCTTAGATTCGTCGACAGTGGCGGTGGGTGGCGGTGGTGCGCTGGGGGCGGGGGCAGGCGGCCGGATGTCGATCGGTGTGCTGCAGGCCGCGGCCAAGACACAGGCTGCGGCGACTAATGCATAGTGAAGGCGAATCATAGCTGTTGGAACCGGTTAAAAAATTTGGTGATGCGGGCGGCATTGGCGCCGAGGTCGCTGCCGCCGATGCGTGAAGAAGAGCGCGCGTCGATCGCGCTGCCATTGTCAGTGGCGGTAATGCGGATAACGATATCGTCCTTAAAACCCATAAAAAATGTCGTGTCTACCGCTTCGATCGTGCCGCGAATACCGTCTTCGTGGTAGACCTCCCAACCCAATTCCTCAGCCACTTGCAGTGCCCGCGCAAAGGCAGCGCCGGGTGCCAGTTCGCTGTGCAGGGTTTGTAATTCGGGGTAGGCTTTTAGCTGTTGCGCTGCGACATCAGCGGAAAAGTTGAGCGGGTTGGCATCGGCGCCGCGTCTTTCAATCGCGGCGACAAATTCCGGCGGATTTTGTACATCGGTGCTGACTTCGTGAATGACCGGTTTGCCGCCGCCACCCGCTATAGAGATACCGAAAAAAATCAGTGCCGGCAGTGCCAACACGCTGGCGCGGCTCATTGCCTTTTTACCATCATCGGTTTTCTGTTTGCGGGTGAAGACCGCTGCCAATATGACGACGACAATCGCTGATAGTGCTGACAGCGCGAACAGTAGCAAACCGATCCGCACCGGCACCACACTAATGCGAACCACTATAGGAGTCAGGACCAGGCAGAGTATGGAAAACAGCGCGAAACGTTGCGTGGTTTTGGCGATAGCACTGAGGGTTGGCATGGTATTTTCAGCGTGAACAAAGAATGGTTTAGGATACCTGCGATGCGCAGATGACGCCACGCACACAGTCATGTTGTCGTGATCACAATCCGGCTAAACTGCGCTGATGACCGCACAGCAAAAAAATAATGTCCGCCTCGATGGATCCTGGATGCAGGTGCTGGGCAGTGAGTTTGACAAGCCTTATATGACCGGGTTGCGGACGTGGCTGCTGCAGCGCCGCGAGCAGGGCAAGATTATCTTTCCGCCCGCAGATCAGTGGTTCGCGGCGCTTAACCGAACGCCCTTCGATCGGGTGCGGGTGGTGATTATCGGGCAGGATCCCTATCACGGCCCCGGACAGGCCCATGGCCTGTGTTTCTCGGTGGCGCCGGGGGTGCGTGTGCCGCCGTCGCTGCAAAATATCTACAAGGAACTGCAATCGGATCTTGGTATTGCACCGGCGGCTCACGGCTATCTGGGTGCTTGGTCTGATCAGGGTGTACTGCTACTCAACGCGGTGTTAACGGTTGAGCAGGGTGATGCCGGTGCGCATCAGGGGCGCGGCTGGGAAACTTTCACCGACGCGGTCATTGCCGCGCTGAATACCGGGCGCGAAAATCTCGTGTTCCTGTTGTGGGGTGCCTACGCTCAGCGCAAGGGCAAGATGATTGATCGCGAGCGGCACTGTGTTCTGCAGGCACCGCACCCGTCGCCGCTGTCGGCGCACCGCGGCTTTATCGGCTGCGGGCACTTCTCCGCGGCCAACCGTGCGCTCGTCGCTGCCGGTGCTGACCCGATCGATTGGCAGTTGCCTGAAACGCCCTGACAGCGCGGGATTCAAAGCCCGAAAATAGCACTCCGACCCCTATTTATGGGTCGGTGGGGTAGGGCAATTCCAGCAGCGAGAGGGTGGCGCCGGCCTCGCAGCGGGCGCTAGCTGATTTATCATTGACGATCACCGCGAGCACTTCGGCGCGATGCTCCGCGACCGGAGCACAGGCGACGATATGCCCGGCTTTGTGGCCGTCGCTATCGGTGACGGTCTCGCCGATAGCGGGCACGCTTCCCTCGGCCAGCGCGCGATACATTCGCTTTTTCACCTTGCCGCGATATTGCATCCGCGCCACAACTTCCTGTCCGGTGTAGCAGCCCTTGGAGAAGCTGACGCCGCCGGTGATTTGCATATTGAGCATCTGCGGCAGGAACTCTTCCGCTGTGGCACCGCAGATATCGGTGACGCCGGCGCGGATATTGTGTAACTCCCAGTCAGCGGCAGTCGCCACCGGTAGTATCGCTCCGGCGCTGTGCCAGAAAGACACCGCGCTCTCCGGGCTCAGCCAGCATTCAAAACGGTTGTCATCGCGATGAATCGCCAGATTGTCGCCACGAACTACGCTGTCGCCTGCAGCCGCCGGCGCGGCACCGAAAAATTCACTGACCGCATCCGCCGCGCCTGCACCGAATAGTCCGATCACCACATGATCTGCGGCGCAAATTTCGGCTTTGCTGAACACGATGTATTTACCGAGAGTCGTCACGGTAGTCGCAACCAGATCCGATGACATGCGCAGTAGCAGCGCGTCCGCGGCGGGCATTGCGGCCAAAAAGCTGGTGTACATCCGGCCTTTAAGATTACAGCAGGCGCCTGCCACTGAGCGGGTCGGGGTGATGTTCGCGGTGTCGCAGGTCGCCTGTCCCTGTAAAAACTTGAGTGTGTCAGGGCCGTCGATGCGGGCAAAGCTGTAAGCCGGCAGTGCACAAAGTCCCGACGGGCGTGCGGGATCGGCGGATTCCGATGCCATATCGGGCTGCGCTGTTTGCAGAAAAGTATAAAAAGCGTTCATTTAGTATCGATTTAGTCGGGTTTAGAAAAAGAAACGTTGTTGCAGGCGCTATAATACTGCGTTGTCATCATTCTTTAGCCGGCGGAAGCACAATGTTATCAGAAGCAGACCTGAACCGAGTCCGCTGGGCCAGCCGTCGTGGCATGCTGGAGCTGGATTTGTTGTTGCTGCCCTTCTGCGAGCAGCGCCTGCCCAAGCTCGGCGCAGATGATCAGGCCGCATACTGCGCCCTGCTGGAGTGTGAAGATACCGAGTTATTCGCGTGGTTGCTGGGCAAGCAGCCGCCGGCGCCGGAGCATGCGGCGTCAATTCGCATGATTCTTGATGCTTCCCGTGAAGCTGCACATTGAGCTGAAGCCTTCGCCGCTGCTGTTCTGCTGGCTGCTGCTATTGCACGGCATTGCCGCGACCATTTGTTTGCTCTACTTACCCTTGTGGCTATGTATCGTAGCGCTGCTGTTGTTGGTAGCGGGTTTGCTGCTCAGTCTGCGGCGACGCATTTTATTGCGCGGGACCGCTGCGGTCACAGCGCTGCGGTTTTCACCGGCGCAATGGCAATTAGCCGGTCATGGCTGGCAGGCCGAGGCACATTTAACCGCTGCCACGGTGTGGCCGTTGCTGGTGGCACTGCAATTTCGTGAAACAGCCGGCGGGCGCAGGCGGCAGGTATTGGTGATGCGCGATATGCTGGATCTACAGGCGTTTACTCAGCTTAAAGTGGCCGCCCGGTTCGCGCCGCTGTCGGTGTAGTTGTCCGGTGTGAGAATCGTATTGCGCGCGATCTCCTCGGTTTCCGGATGGTCGATATTGTAGTGCAGGCCGCGGCTTTCATCGCGCAGCTGGGCGCAGCGGATCATCAGTTCGGCAACCACCGCCAGGTTGCGCAGTTCGATCAGGTCGTTACCCACCTTATAATTCTGGTAGTACTCGGCGATTTCGTCGCGTAATAACTCCGAGCGGTGCAGCGCCCGCTCAAGCCGCTTATTGCTGCGGACGATGCCCACGTAATCCCACATAACACGGCGCAGTTCATCCCAGTTGTGGGAGATCACGACGTCCTCGTCGGAGTCGGTCACCCTTGACTCATCCCAAGGCGCGGCCCGCACCGGTTGCGAGATGCCGCTTAAGCGGCCACTGATATCCCGCGCCGCAGCGCGCCCGAACACCAGACATTCCAGCAGTGAGTTGCTCGCCATGCGATTCGCCCCGTGCAATCCGGTGCAGGAGGTCTCGCCGATGGCGTAGAGGTTGTCGACATCGGTGCGCCCGGCAAGGTCAACGACCACACCGCCGCAGGTATAGTGCGCCGCCGGCACCACCGGTATCGGATCGCGGCCGATATCGATGCCCAGTTCCAGGCAGCGGGCCTTGATGGTCGGGAAATGATGGAGCAGGAAGTCTGCCGGTTTGTGGCTGATATCCAGATACACACAGTCGGTGCCCAAACGTTTCATTTCATGGTCGATGGCGCGGGCGACGATGTCGCGGGGTGCCAGTTCCGCCCGCTTGTCGTAGCGGGCCATAAAACGTTCACCGTTAGGCAATAATAATTTGCCGCCCTCGCCGCGTACCGCCTCAGTAATCAGAAAGGACTTGGCGTGCGGGTGGTACAGGCAGGTGGGGTGGAACTGATTGAACTCCATATTTGCGACGCGGCAACCCGCGCGCCAGGCCATGGCGATGCCGTCGCCGCTGGCGCCGTCCGGGTTGCTGGTATAGAGATACGCCTTGGAGGCCCCGCCGGTGGCGAGAATGACGGTTTTTGCGCAGAACAAGTCGACCCGGTCTTCGGCGATGTTCAGTACATAAGCGCCTTCGCAGCGCCCGTTCTCTACAATCAGATCGACCGCGACATGGCCGGTGAACAGCTCAATGCGGTCCTCTTGCAAAATGCGGTTGCTGAGGGTGCCCGACACCGCGCGGCCGGTAGCGTCAGCGGCGTGGATGACACGACGGCGACTGTGCCCGCCTTCACGGGTGAGGTGATAATTTTCATCGCCTTCGGAGCGGTCAAAATGCACGCCTTCGGAAATCAGCCATTCGATGCAGTCACGGCTATTCTCAACCGTAAACTCCACGGCCCCGCGATGACAGAGGCCGCCGCCGGCGGCCATGGTGTCGGCAACATGTTCGGCAACGGTATCACCACCGTCCAGCACCGCGGCGATCCCCCCTTGTGCGTACCAGGTGGAGCCCTGATTCAGTTCGCCCTTGCAGATAATGGCAACGTTGGCGGTCTTCGCCAGATGCAGTGCGGCGGTCATGCCGGCGGCACCGCTGCCGATGATCAGAACGTCATGGATGTGATTGCTGAGCATATGATCGCGCTTGCTCCTGTAGGTGGGCGCACATTACCATGCGTCGCTAGGCCTTGCTAAAGCCTTTTTTAATCCTTCCGTAAAGCCTTAAATATTATATATTTCAATCACATAGATGATTATGACAATAGCGCGCAGCAAGATTGTGAGACTGCAGCCGAACTTACCGGCCGCACGGCGGTCTATTGTGCCGGGAGAGCGAATGACGTTTCGGTGCAACATCGATGAGTGACGCTGCCGAAACCGATAAGCAACTTGTGTTGCGGGTGCAGGCCGGGGATAAGCGTGCCTTTGATTTGCTGGTATTGAAGCACCAGCACAAGATTTTCGGCCTGATTTCACGCTATGTGAAGGACGCAGATGAGATTCAGGATGTTGCCCAGGAAGCGTTTATCAAGGCATATAAGGCGTTGCCGCGTTTCCGTGGTGAGTCTGCCTTTTATACCTGGCTTTACAGAATTGCAGTGAATACGGCGAAGAATTATCTGGTTTCGCGCAGCCGGCGCCCGCCGGGCAGTGATGTGGATGTTGCCGATGCAGAGTATTTTGACGGGCCGTCAGCGTTGAAGAGTATCGCTTCACCGGAAAGCGAATTGGCGGGTCAGGAATTGCGGCAAGTGGTGCAAAAGGCATTGGATGAGTTGCCACCCGATTTGCGCGCCGCGCTGAGCCTGCGTGAATTCGACGGGCTGAGCTATGAAGATATTGCCGACGTCATGGCTTGCCCGGTCGGTACGGTGCGATCGCGCATTTTCAGAGCGCGGGAAGCGGTGGATATTAAAGTTAAAGCGCAGATGGATGGTCTGCCGGTGGAGACGTAACAACAATGAGTGACAAGCAAAAGGAACTCGTGTCGGCGCTGATGGACGGCGAGCTCGGCGATTTTGAGTTGCGGCGTCTGCTAAAGCAGGATGGCGAGGGCCTCGATGCGATCTGGTCGCGTTACCATACCGCCAGTCGTGCGTTGCGGGATGAGGCGCAGCCGTTCGCCAATCTGGATGTCAGCGCGCGCGTCAGCGCCGAAATAGCAGCGCTGCCGACGGCGGCGCGCCGCAGTTTCAGTATTCCCGGGCCATTGGTCGGGCTCGCGGTTGCCGCCGGTGTCGCAGCCGTGGTGGTGCTGGGCAGCGCCGGGCTGCAAGCGCCGGGGACCGGATTCAATGCGGAACTGGCGGACAGTCAGCCGTTGAATCGCACCGACGGCCGGGCCTGGCCGGCGACCGCATCCAATGCAACCGGCAATGTCACCGCCAGCGCCAGTGCCGGCGCGATTCCGGCATTGGCCGCAGCTCAGGCTGACAGCGAGGCGCGCGCCAGATTCCAGCGGCAGATGCTGCGCCATACCCGCCGGGTCGTGGATAACACCGGTTACGGCATGTTGTCCTATGCCCGCGTCGTCTATGAAGTAGAAGAGTAAGGGGATTGATGCGCTCACGTTTTTTCAGGGTGTTTATGTTGCGTTTGATGTTGCTGTTGGCCGCAATCATCGCGGCTCCCGCTGTGCTGGCCTCGGAAGGGGTGTCCCGCTGGCTGGACCGGATGTCACACAGTCACCGCGAACTCAGCTTCAGCG
>JBFJYC010000089.1:0-11157 GCA_041622815.1 Spongiibacteraceae bacterium
ACTGCCCACGCCCACTGCAAGACACCGGCAAACATGCCCAACAGGAACCCGGCGCTGAACATGACGGCGATCAGCATAAAGATCATCTCACCGGCATAGAGGTTACCGAATAGTCGCAGACCCAATGAAATAGGTCGCGCGATCAGGGTAACGGTTTCCAGCAGCAAGTTGATCGGCACCAGAAAAATACCGACGAAGAAATTCGGCGGATGAAACGGGTGCAGCGTCAGCTCTTTAACAAAGCCCACCAGGCCTTTGTTCTTGATAGCGAAGAATATGGTCAGGAAGAAAACGGTAAAACCCATACCCAGTGTGACATTGGGGTCGGTGGTCGGCACCACTTTAAAGAACAGATGCGGATCGCCGCTGACTTTTTGCGCCAATGCCGGAATCCAGTCCACCGGCACCAGATCCATCATATTCATCAACAGAATCCACAGAAAGATAGTTAGCGCCATCGGCGCGATCATCGCGTTCTTATGGTGAAAGGTATCTTTAACAGTGTTATCGACAAACTCGATAATCATTTCAGCAACGGTCTGAAAGCCGCTGGGGACACCGGAGTGAATGTTTTTTGCGAGACGGGCGAAGAAAAACAGGAACAGGCCGCCGAGGCCGATTGACCACAGCATAGAGTCGACATGAATGGCCATAAAGCCCATGTCTGCCGCTTCCTGCGCCGTATGCGCCAAGGTCCAGGTCGGCTCGGTCAAAACTTCAGCATGCCCGCCTTCACCGACCCGCTCATAACCCGCCGGCAATTTGCCATAGGTCATATTGGTCAGGTGGTGCCGGATATATTCAGTGCTGGTTAGGGTATCACCCGCCATGGATATCTCTCTGTACGCTTGTCAGTCAGCACCGCAACACGGCGCTGTATGGCTATTTCTTGCGGCGCGCCGTATATCGGGCAGCCATGCCGGCATTGATCAGAATCAAGGCGACAAAACTGCAGAACAACGCTGCCACTGATATTGGTTTGATGAGTGCAAATGTAAGCGCAAACATCACTGTCACGAGCACTAACTTGCCCGCTTCGCCCCGGTAAAAGGAGCGGGTAATCATCGGCGCCATACTCGCCCCGTGATACCGGAACACCTGCCGGGCGAACCAGGCATTGGCGCTGATAGCGATCATCCCGCCGCAGAGCGTGGAATAAGCGACTACCCAATCCTGCGACGCCAAAGCGGCGCTGCAGATCAGCAACAGTAGTAACTGGATGCTGTAAATTCGTTTCAGAGGAGGTTTATACGGCGTCGACATGATTCAGCGCCTACGCACCCTGTGGGTGCCCCCAATGCTGCCGTGCTACGTTCTCTGGCCCGATTCTGTGACTTAGGCACCGAGAATTTGAGGCCGGCTCAAAAGCGACGCGCATTATAGAGATTGGTTGTTTGTTAGGCAAGCAAATCAACCATTTAGGCTATTTTATGCGGGATAACAGGCCATCCAGCTGCTCCAGACTGCTGTACTTGAGTACTAACTCACCGCTGCCCTTGCCGGTCTTGTGCTTAATTGACACCGCTGTGCCCACCCGTTCGGATAAATCTTCCTGCAAGCGGCGTAAATCGGGGTCGATTTTCGCTGTTTTCAGCTTCGCTGCCGGCGGTGCCTGCAACTGCTTAACCAGCGCTTCGGCCTGACGCACGGATAATCCGCCATCGACAATTTTCGCCGCAGCAGCGGCCTGCTCGGTTTCCGGCAACGCCAGCAGCGCCCGGGCATGGCCCATTTCCAGGTCACCCCGTTCCAGCAATCGCTGCACATCCTCGCGCAGATTGGTTAAACGAAGCAGGTTAGTAATCGCGCTGCGGGATTTGCCCAACTGTTCGGCCATTTGCTGGTGGGTCAGCTCGAATTCCTGCTGCAAGCGTTGTAACGCCAGCGCCTCTTCCATCGGGTTGAGGTCTTCGCGCTGGATATTCTCAATCAGTGCCATCGCACCGGCGGCTTCATCGGCCACATGCCGGATCAGCACCGGTATGGTGTCGAGGCCGGCAATTTGCGATGCGCGCCAGCGTCGCTCACCGGCAATAATTTCATAGCGGCCGCCGCTGATCGGGCGCACCACAATCGGCTGCATCAGGCCCTGCGCCTTAATCGAGTCTGCCAGCTCATTGAGGGCCTCGGGATTCATATCCCGCCGCGGCTGATACTGACCGCGCTGAACCACATCCAGCGGCAGTTCCCGCAGATCGCCATCGCCGGCCACAGCCGGCTTGGCTGCCGGGGCAGCAGGCGCCGCCTCCGGCGTGGCGGCGGTTTCTTCCGCGGCCGGTTTACTGGTCAACAGGGCATCGAGGCCCCGGCCGAGTCCGCGGCGCTTAGCCATTCACTGTTTCTCCTGAATCCTGAGTAGCGGGTCGCGACTGCGCCATAATCGCTTTAAGTGTTTCCGGGTTATCGCCTTCGTTACGTTGCAGCAATTCGCCGGCCAGTGCCAGATAGGCGGTGGCGCCCTTTGATTGGCGGTCATAGACCAGCGCCGGCAGACCGTGGCTGGGCGCCTCGGCCAGCCTTACATTGCGCGGAATCACTGTGCGGTAAAGTTTTTCACCGAAATGGGCCTGCAACTGGGCCGACACATCATTGGTCAGGCCGTTGCGGCCGTCGTACATGGTGCGCAACAGCCCCTCAATTTCAAGTCCGGGATTGATTTGCCGCACCCGCTCGACGGTGTCGATCAATGCCGACAAGCCTTCAAGCGCGTAATACTCGCACTGTATCGGAATCAGCACGCTGCCCGCGGCAACCAGCGAATTGACCGTCAGCATATTCAGCGACGGCGGGCAGTCGATAATCACAAAGTCATAATCTTCACGGACACCAACCAGGGCATCGCGCAGGCGGTACTCCCGATTCGGCAGGTCCAGCAGCTCAACCTCTGCGGCGGTCAGGTCGGCATTAGCACCGACAATATCAAAACCGGATTCACCGGCGGGTCCGCGGATATTGCGGATCTGTGCATCATCAACCAACACATCATAAATACTCAGCGCCAGCGACTTCTTGTCGACGCCGCTGCCCATGGTGGCATTGCCCTGGGGGTCCAGATCTATCATCAGCACACGACGGTCCAACGCTGCCAGTGAAGCGGCCAGATTGACGCTGGTGGTGGTTTTACCGACCCCGCCTTTCTGGTTGGTAACGGCGATAATTTTACTCAACGGTTAGTACCTTCAATGTGCTTGATGATGCTCAGATGACGGGGCGCATCGATTCCCGGCACCGTCAATGGCGGGCAGTCGTGCAACTTAAACGCTATTGGCAACTCGCTCAACTGTTCACGCGTTGCCGCTGCCGATTCCGGTAATTTACCCATCATCGCCAGCAATTCTCCACCCGGACGCAGCAAACCGGCGCAGAGTGCTGCAAAACGCGGCAGGGCGGTAAACGCGCGGCTGGTAATCTGGTCAAAACCGTCGCTGCCCGAGAAATCTTCTACTCTGCTGCAGTGCACCGTCACGTTACTCAGTTGCAGTACCCGCACCGCCTCATTCAGAAAGCGTGTTTTTTTGCCGTTACTGTCGAGCAGAAAAAATTGTATCTGCGGAAACACAATCGCCAACACAAGACCCGGCAAGCCGGCACCGGTGCCGACATCGAGCACCTTAGGGCCACGGATATAAGCGGCGATACTCAGGCTATCCAGAATATGTGTTACAAACATTTCATCGCGGTCGCGCACCGCAGTCAGATTGTAGGCGCGGTTCCACTTCAGCAATAAATCAACGTAGAGAATCAGGTGCTCCGCATCAGCGGGTTTTAACGTCAGCGGTATTTGCGCGGCAGCAGTCTGCAGTTGGTCGGCGTTCACAACAATCGCCTAATCTTTATCAGCGGCAGCGCTTTCCTGTTGTTCTTTCTCAAACTCGTTAATCGCTTCCTCCACCGGCATGATCATCGCCGCGGCACGCGGATAACCGGCATAGGGTGCAATAAATAATAATAATTCCCGCGCCTCAGCCGGGGTCATCTCACCGCGCTTGAGCGATGCTTTGATCTGAATTTTGAACGTTGTCGGCTCGCCTTTCTCGGCAATAATGCCCAACAGCAGAATCCGCTTGTCGCGCATCGATAAAGTTTCACGTGTCCAAAGCTCGGCAAATAACTGCTTAAGCATAACGTCAGTGAACTCCATCATGCCCTCAGGCGGCACAATCACATCACCGGCATACACATCTTTAATTTTTTCCAGGCCGCGGGCGTAGCGGTCTTTTTCATCACTCATCAAACAGCCTTATTTTTATCAAAGGATTTAAAGAAGATTTCTCAGGCGCTGCGCGCGAGCAGACCGTGTTTTTTCATGTGTACCAGCAACAACGAAACCGCAGCCGGTGTGACGCCGGGAATGCGCGCGGCCTGCCCGAGATTTTCGGGCCGGGCATTTTGCAGTTTTTGCCGCACTTCGTTGGAAAGCCCGGTGACGCTGTCGTAATCAAAATTGTCGGTGAGGCCGGCCTCGCGGTAGCGTTTCAACCGCTCCACTTCCAGCTGTTGGCGATCAATGTATCCGGCATACTTCACGCTGATTTCAATTTGCTCGGCGACATGCGGATCCTGACTCGCCATGCCGGACAACTCTGCGACATCGACATAGCCCAGTTCTGGGCGCTTGATCAGATCCAGCAAACTATATTCGTGGGTTAGTGGCGCACCGGTGATTTCAGTAATTTCGTCAGCGGCCTCTGTGCCGGGCTGAATAAAGGTTTTCGCCAGGCGATCACGCTCGACAGCCACCGCGGCCTGTTGCGTTTCAAATTTTTCCCAGCGCCGGTCATCAACCAGACCCATCTCACGCCCGACCGGCGTCAGACGCTGATCGGCGTTATCTTCACGCAATAACAACCGGTATTCGGCACGCGAGGTGAACATACGGTAAGGCTCGACCGTTCCCAACGTGGTCAGATCATCAACCAACACACCGATGTAGGCTTCATCCCGTCCGGGACACCAGCCGTCCCGCTCGCGAACCTGTAATGACGCATTGATGCCGGCGAGCAAGCCCTGCGCCGCAGCCTCTTCGTAGCCAGTGGTGCCGTTGATTTGTCCGGCAAAAAACAAACCCTTTACGAACCGTGTTTCCAGTGTGTTTTTCAGATCCCTGGGATCGAAAAAATCATACTCAATCGCATAGCCCGGTCGCGTGATGTGTGCGTTCTCAAAACCTTTAATCGAGCGCACCAAGTCAAACTGCACATCAAATGGCAGGCTGGTGGAAATACCATTCGGGTAAAGTTCGGTACTGGTGATTCCCTCGGGCTCGATAAAAATCTGGTGCGAGTTTTTATCGGCGAAACGATGCACTTTGTCTTCAATCGACGGACAGTAACGCGGCCCGGTGCCTTCGATGACACCGGTATACATGGGTGAGCGATCGAGACCGCCGCGAATAATATCGTGGCTGCGTTCGTTAGTTTCGGTAATCCAGCAACACACTTGCTGCGGGTGATGGTCCGGTGATCCCAGATAAGACATCACCGGCACAGGCTCATCGCCCCACTGCTCCTGCAGATCGCTGAAGTCGACCGAACGCGAATCGATACGCGGCGGTGTACCGGTTTTTAGGCGGTCGACACGAAACGGCATTTCACGCAGTCGCTGCGCCAGAGCAATTGACGGCGGGTCACCGGCGCGGCCACCCGCGTGTTGCTCCAAACCGATATGGATACGGCCGCCCAGAAAAGTACCAACGGTGAGGACAACGGTACGCGCTGAAAAGCGGATGCCGCTTTGGGTCACTACCCCGGCAACCCGTTCGCCTTCCAGAATCAGGTCATCGGCCGCCTGCTGGAAAATATCGAGGTTGGGGGTACTTTCCAATACCGCGCGGATAGCACTGCGATACAGCACCCGGTCGGCCTGCGCCCGGGTAGCTCGGACAGCGGGGCCCTTGCGCGCATTGAGTACCCGGAACTGGATACCGGCCCGGTCGGTGGCCCCGGCCATCGCGCCGCCCAGCGCATCGACTTCGCGGACCAGATGGCTTTTACCAATGCCACCGATGGCGGGATTGCAGGACATCTGTCCGAGGGTGTCGATACTATGTGTCAGCAACAAAGTGTCACAGCCACTGCGTGCAGCCGCCAACGCAGCTTCGGTACCGGCATGGCCGCCGCCGATCACGATGACATCGTATTGCTTGGGATGCTTCACAGGGTTAATACTCGGCAGGCCGGCACTGATCAAAAAAGGGTCAGTATTATACGTGGCAGCGGGCTGCAAAAGAATCGCTGATTTTCACAAGTGTTTTAAAAAGCTTTTAATTATTTAAAGTATTTAGATCTTAGATATATAGAGAGTAAGTCAGTACTTCTATATTAGTAACTACTATAAGGGCTTTGAATAATCGTAGTAACCTAGTTAACTAATTGATTGTAAAGGTAATATGGCGTTTCAAAGGGTGGTATGGGACTGCGTACAGCCGTTGTTTGCAGTGGGGAGCAACGTGTATGGACTGTTGATCGTTTAAGGCCCGGATTTCCGCACACAGGCTGCACAACAGACCTCACCGCTTCCCCACCGGTTACTGACACTATTTGTACCCGGTCGGAAGCGCGTCAGCCGGGCAAATCACAAACCCTGTGCTTAAGCTGTGTATATCTGTATTAGCTGTGGATAAGCGATGTATAGCCGGTTGAGTGCTGTGTTTAAGCGCCATTGACCGGCGAAACCGGAAATGCTTCGTTCAACCACTTGCTGAAGTTGCGCTTGCTGCTCAGTTGCTGCCGTAGTTGTTGCAGCGCCTCGCTAAAGGCCTGCTGTTGGCCACGGGTATGAAGTTTAGCGTTGAGTTCACTCAGTAAGTCCACGGCTCGGCGGTAAGCGGTGCTTTCGCCGGTTTCGACCAGCAACCGGGCAAGCCGGAAATACAAGGGCCGGGCGATATTCATGTCCGACAGGCGTTGCAGAATAGCTTCCAGTAGTTCGGCACTGACGGCGTGTTCACTGGCTATAGCAGCGGCATCTTCTGCTTTGTTGGTGTCGAGATAAAACTGCGTCAACCGCTCGTACAATATCGCCTGTCCGCGCTGCTTGGTCGCGGCATCGATCTGTTTTTCTATCTCGGTCTCGCCGCGTTCGTGCCAGACCGCTAACGCTTCACCGGTGATACCCGGCAAGGGTTGCAGATCGACAGCGAGTAGTGATGTTCTGAATAAGATCCATTGGGCGTCGCGGGCAGCACCGACATTATCCAGCGCGAGATTAAGACCTACAGTGAGCCGGGTGATGTCGCGCCGGTGCTGGCCGTCGCGATTGTTATCTTTTGCCAGTTCCAGCCAATGCGCGGCCGATTCGGTCTGATCCAGCTTCAGACACAGTTCGGTAAGCTCTAAGAAATCCGGGACGGTGGTCGCGTGGGCGGCATAGATATTAATGACGCTCTGACGGTCACCGGCGTCTCCCGCGTAGTTCACCAGTGCCCGGCGCATGCGATTGGCGACCACGTTATTGGCGATATCATCAGTATCCGCTTCGAGTTGCCGGCGCCAGCTATCAGTGATCGCAGTAAAAAGTGCGTTCTCTGCTTCGGGTGTGAAAGCAGCCAGAAAATCTTCCGGGATACGCGGGTAAAAATCCGGATCAGCAGCGGCCAGTAACTCCAGTAAAAATGCTGTTTTTACAGATTCAGACCAGCCGCTGGCAATGAAGCCCGCGGTCAGGCAGCGATTAATCCGGGCGATGGCATCGGCGGCGCACTCCGATAATACGGCCGCCTGTTCATGGCTGCTTATTCGCTGCAACGCATGATGACAAAGTTCTGCACTATCCCCGGCGGGGATTTCGTCATTAACGTCTTGTAGTAGCGATGCAATACGGTCTACCGCTTTTTTCAACGCCGCCGGACTACGCAATTGAGCCGGTAATAACTGGTTGATACGTTTGCGTAGCTGCTGCAGGTCTAAAGTGCCCAGCGCCCGGTCCGCTTTTAATATCCATTGCTGGGTCAGGCTGTTGTCGTTGTCGATAATCTCCAGCAGCGCCGAGGCCAATTGTTCGCTGGTCAGTGATTGGATATAGGTCGTGATACGTTGTGCATCACTACCGCGTTCGGCTTCGTGCTTTTGTTGCAGCCAATCCCGCCACACCAGCGCCAGTGCTACCGAGTGTGCGCAGAAATCAAAACCGCCGGATACCTCGCAGTCACATTTAGCATCTAAGGTACTTCGGGTATGGGTGAGTTGCGTCTGGTATTCGCGTTGATCTGCCGGGTCCGAAATATGCGCGGTGATGCGTTGCCTGTTGTGCTGCCAGTCCGGGGCCGGTTGTGCGCGTAACAGAGCTTTTCCCTGCTCGAATACTTCAGCACCGGCCAGACGAACCAATAGTTGATCTGAAATATCCAGCACCGGGATTACTTACCGATGCAAAAACTGGAGAATATTTTTCCGAGTAAATCATCCGCCGTCACATCACCGGTGATTTCCCCGAGCACGTGTTGCGCCAAACGCAATTCTTCAGCGAGTAATTCACCGGCACTGTGGTTGAGTAATTGTTTTTCGCCACTATCGACATGCTCACGCGCAGCAAGTAGCGCAGTAATATGGCGTCTTCGCGCACTGAATCCGGTTGCGCTGCTGTCGTCAAAGCCCATGCATTCTTTCAAATGCTGACGCAATAAGTCGACACCTTCACCGGAGGCGGCGGAAAGATAGACGCGGTTTTTCTCTAACCCGGCGGGGGTATTAGTCAGATCGCATTTGTTAATAATGATAGAAACTTTTCGTGAATCAAATCCATAGGTTTCTATTAGTGACGCGATCGTACTGTCTGTATCGGCATCACTACCATCGATAACCAGTAACATCCGGTCGGCGCGTTCTATTTCAGAGAGTGCGCGACGAATGCCCTCCTGCTCAATCGCATCATCACTGTCGCGTAGACCAGCGGTGTCGATAACATGCAGCGGCATACCATCGATGTGAATTGATTCCCGCAGCACGTCGCGGGTAGTGCCTGCGATGTCGGTGACAATCGCGGCGTCGAACTGTGCCAGTGCATTGAGCAAACTGGATTTTCCGGCGTTTGGTTTGCCGGCAATTACCACGCTCATACCTTCCTGTAATAGCTTGCCCTGATTAGCGGCCGCGAGCGTCGATTCCAGAGCGGCTTTAATAGCGTTGATACTGTCTTTGATCACAGTGTCCTGCAGAAAATCGATTTCCTCTTCCGGAAAGTCGATAGCGGCTTCGACATAGATACGCAGCGTAGTGAGTTGCTCAACCAGCATATTGATGCGGTGACTAAACGCACCCTGCAAAGACTGCATCGCGTTGATCGCAGCTTGCTGTGAGCCGCTGTCGATCAGGTCGGCAATCGCTTCAGCCTGGGTAAGATCCAGTTTGTCGTTTAGAAAAGCGCGCTCTGAAAATTCACCCGGGCGGGCTGCCCGTGCACCGCAACCCAGAATCGATTGCATCAGCATATCCATCACTACAGGGCCGCCGTGACCCTGTAATTCGAGTACGTCTTCACCGGTAAAGGAATTTGGCGCAGGAAAAAACAGCGCCAGCCCGTCATCAATAAGGCTGTTCTGTTTCGGATTTTTGAACTGGCAGTGGATTGCAGAGCGGGGTTGTAGTTGTGACCTGCCGGTGATCGCCGCAGCAATATGCAATGCGTTTGGTCCGGAGACGCGGACTATACCGATCCCGCCGCGGCCGGCGGGTGTTGCAATGGCTGCAATCGTTTCGGTCATCCGGTAGCCGTCAGCAAGCTGTGCGGGCCATTAGCTACCGCCCGCTTCAATCCGCTTAGTAATAATGTACTGCTGAATAATCGACAGCGTGTTATTGACTACCCAGTACAGCACCAGACCGGCCGGGAAGAACAGGAAGAAGGCGGTAAAGACTACCGGCAGCCATTGCATGATTTTCGCCTGCATCGGATCGGGCGGCGGCGGATTTAGTTTTTGCTGAATAAACATCGATGCGCCCATGATGATGGGCAACACGTAATAAGGATCCTGCGCCGCGAGATCTTCTATCCATAGTATCCACGGCGCGTGACGCAGTTCGACGCTTTCCATTAACACCCAGTACAGCGCGATAAACACCGGCATCTGCAGCAGCATCGGCAGGCAGCTGCCCATCGGGTTTACCTTTTCTTTCTTGTACAGCTCCATCATCGCCTGCGATTGTTTCTGGCGGTCGTCGGCAAACTGTTCCCGAATCTCAACCATACGCGGTTGCACTTTGCGCATTTTCGCCATCGACTTAAATGCGGTGGCGTTAAGTTGGAAGAACGCAATTTTCACCAGCAGGGTAACGGCAACGATGGCCCAACCCCAGTTGCCAAGTAATTTATGCAGTTGGAACAGTAACCAGAATAAGGGTTGCGCAATCCACCACAGGAAGCTGTAGTCCACCGTCAGGTCCAGGCCTTTATAAATCTTTTCCAAGCGATACTGATCTTTCGGACCCAGATACAGATCGCTGGCGATGGTCCCGGTACTCCCCGGTGCTACCGTCACTGTCGGCGCCGTAAAGCGCGCAATATTATCGCCGCGACGGGTAACCACCGAGCTGAACTGGTTGTTTTGTCCGGCAGCCGGAATCCAGGCGCTGACAAAGTAATGCTGTACCAGCGCAATCCAGCCGCCTTCTGTGGTGATGTTTAGCGGGTTTTCGGCCAGCTTGTTGAGTTTCTCTTTCTGATAAGGGCTTTCCGCATCGGTCCAGGCGATGCCGAGGAAGGGCGTCATACCCAGCGCATTACCACCTTCGGACGCCGGGTCGGCGCTGTTGTCCCGTTTGAACTGGCCGAACAGATTGCCCTGCCAGTCGCTGCTGCTGTTATTCGCAATCAGGTATTCCATGCGAATCAGATAGTCGCCGCGGGTAAAGCGGTAACGTTTGGTAATAGTGATGTCGGGTGTTTGCTGAAAGTGTAAATCGACAATCAGCTCCTTGGCGTTTTCGCTCAGGGAATAGCGGTTCGCGCTGCTGGTAAACAGCGGCCGGCCGCTGGCTTTGTCGGTGCCATTGCTGCCGACTAATCCGCTCTGCGCAATAAACTGGCGCTGCTCATTGTTCTCAAGCAGAACAAACGGTTTATCGGGGGTATCGATTGCAGCGAAGTGGAGCGGTAGTGCGGCATAAACAATATCGCCGCCGCGGGGGTTGATCTTAATCAGCAGCCGGTCGGTGCGGATGC
>JBFJYC010000090.1:0-11143 GCA_041622815.1 Spongiibacteraceae bacterium
CGTTAAAGCCCCCTACCCCTATTCGCCGGACGCCAAGCCGCCGATGCAGCCGCAGGATTATTATCCCGACTGCTGGGCCAGCATCGGTGCGATGGCCGCGGTGACGGAAACGCTGCGCTTTTCTGTCTCGGTTTATGTGCTGCCGTTGCGCAACGTTTTTGAGGTCGCGCGTGCGACCGGCACACTCGACATCATCAGCAATAACCGGCTCGACCTCGGCATCGGCGTCGGCTGGATGAAAGACGAATTCGATTACTACGGTGTCGACTTTCATACGCGCGGCAAACGCTGCGACGAAATGATCGACATACTGCGCAAGTTCTGGAGCGGCGGTATGGTGGAGCACCACGGCGCGCAGTTCGACTTTGACGCCTGCGAGATTTCGCCTGCGCCGGGGCGGCAAATGCGGGTACTGGTCGGCGGCGCAAGCGAACCGGCACTGCGCCGCGCCGCGCGCAACGACGGCTGGATCGGTGCCGGCAACACGCCGGATGAAGTGCCGGCGGTGATGGCACAACTGAATGCAATGCGGACTGAAGCGGGCCGCGATCACCTGCCTTTTGAAACCATTATCGGTATTGCCGCACTCGCCGACGCCGGCATGTATCGGGAGCTGGCGGCTACCGGCATGTCATCAGGCGTTAACGCACCCTTTAAATTCAGCCTTGGCGAACGCTCATCGATTGATGATAAAAAACGCAATATGGAAGCCTTCGCCCGGGACATTATCGCCAAATGCTGAAACAGCTCAGCCTGCTACTGTGCTTCGCCTGGATCGCCGGCTGCGGCGACAAAGTGACGCCGAAGAATATTTCAGCCGCAGCACTTGCTGCTGACAAGCACTGGCCCGACACCGGTATCACGCTGATCTACGACGGCGACCTCGGGCCCGACCCCTGTGACTACACAACGCTATCGATGCTGCACGAATATCATCGCCGCGGCATGATTAATGTCATCGGTATTATCGGCGCTGCGCCCGAGCCGTTGAGCGGCCCGGTTTTCGATTTATATAACCGTATTTACGGCAACCGGATTCCAATCGGCGCTTATGATTCCAGCCACGACGATGATCCCTACGGCCTCGCCGCCAGGTTGATGTATCAAATTTCGGTGAAGGTCGCCAACCGCGCCAACCCCAACAGGGAAATACTGCGCCGCTATAAGAGTGGCAGCGAAACGAAGGAACCCGTCGGCAGCCCGGTCAGTAGTTACCGCAGGCTGCTGGCCAACGCCGCAGATAGCAGCGTGACGCTGTTCCTGTCCGGGCAGCTTTTTAATCTGCACGCCCTGTTGCAGACCAGACCCGACCAATTCTCGCCGTTGACGGGCATGGAGTTAGCCGGCGCGAAACTGCGCGACATCTACATTATGGGCGGCCACTTCCCGGCGTCGGGTAGTAACCCTGTGTTTGACGGCACCTCCGGCGCGGAGTACAACTTCTGGGCACTCGGGCGCAGCAACATCACCCGCGAAGCGCTGCGGAGACTCAATCAACTCGGCAAGCCGGTGACCTATATCGGCTATGAAGTCGGGGCGCAGCTGCAAACGGGCAACGCGATTATCGCCGCGCTCGGTACGGACCACCCGAGTACCCACCCGTATACGCTGTATCGGGCTACCAGCGACAGAAACAGCGCCGTGCTGACACAGGACAATCCGGCATTTGATGAAGTCGCGCTTTTCTATCTGGCAGAAAAAGAACGCGAACAATTTTTCACAGCGGTCGCGGGTGAGATCGCGATAAACCCGGCCGGTGCGAACAGCTGGAATACAGAGAGTTCAGCGCAGACCGGCAGGCAGCGCTATGTAAAACTACTAGCCGGCGTTGAACCCGAACTGATCAAACTCATCAATAGCCGCATTACCGGACACTACTGATTTGAATACGAGCGACAACTTTGACCTGCTGGTAATCGGTGGTGGTATCAATGGTACCGGCGTCGCGGCGCTGGCCGCCGCCTCCGGCTACCGCGTTGCACTCTGCGATCAATCTGATCTGGCCAGCGGCACTTCCTCGGCCAGCAGCAAGATGATTCATGGCGGATTGCGCTATCTGGAGCAAGGCCGCATCGGATTGGTTGCCGAGTCCCTGCACGAGCGCGCGGCGCTGCAGACGCTATGCCCGCATCTCGTGCGGCCGCTGCCACTGGTGATGCCGGTCGGTGACGGCGGCCGCCCATTATGGATGCTCCGCATCGGCGTGATGGCCTATGACTGGCTGTCCCGCAAAGGGCACCTGCCCCGCTCCGGTGTCATTGAAATCGGCGAGCAGTTTCCGCTGCGCCCGGATTACCGCCGCGGCATCCGCTACTGGGATTGCCAGGTTGACGACGCCAGATTGGTGGTGACCAATGCACTGGCGGCGCAACGCGACGGCGCCTGCATTCTGAACTACAGCAAATGCACCGCAGCGCGCCCGCATGAGGGCGGCTGGACCGTGACGATGAGCGGCCGCAACGGCGACGTGCGCGAACTGCGCTGCAAGATCCTGATCAACGCTGCCGGTCCGTGGGTGAATATTGTTGAAGACGGCCTGATGCCCGGCGCAGACACGCCGCGGGTTCGTCTGGTCAAAGGCTCGCACCTCGTGCTCAATCGTACCTATCCCGGTGAGGACGCGTTTTTATTGCAGCATGTCGACGGCCGCGTGATATTTGCGATTCCCTGGCTCGACAAGTACACGCTGCTGGGCACCACCGACGTCGACTACGCAGGCGACCCGGCAGAGGTCGCCATTGACGACAACGAAATCGGCTATCTGAAGGCGGTGTATCAGGATTATTTCGGCCGCAGCCTCACCGACAAGGACATCGCCGGCAGCTTTGCCGGCGTGCGCGCACTGGTTGATGACGGCGCCGTCGATCCGCGCAAAGCCAGCCGTGAGTCAAAAGTTGATGCCTGCTTTCACAGCGGCAGCCCGGTAGTCAGCCTGTACGGCGGCAAACTCACCACCTATCGCGCGCTGGCGCAGCAATGCCTGAAAAAAGTGGCCCATATACTGCCGGCTCCACACAGCGCGGATGTGTTGCGACCGTTTCCCGGCGGCGATATCGAATCACTCACCCAACTGCGCAAGGATTTAATTGCAGCGCACGACTGGCTGCCGAGATCTTTGTTACTGCGCTATTCCGCCAGCTACGGCAGTCGCGCTTACGACATGCTGGAAGGGTGTGCCTCGTTAACTGACCTCGGCGGCGATTTCGGTCATGAACTTTACGAAAAAGAAGTGAATTGGCTGCTGCAAACGGAATGGGCCCGCACCGCTGACGACATTCTCTGGCGCCGTAGCAAACTGGGCATGTGTTTCAGCGCTGCCGAAACCGCAGCTCTGGAATCCTATCTGGCTAAACGGGATGCCGGCTAATCGTCGACGCAACCGATGCAACGGGTAATTGTCGGGTCGGCACCAAGCCGCCTGACATCAATATTCTCATCACACTTAAAACAAACACCAAAATCGCCCGCTTCTATCCGGCGCAGCGCTGCAGTTATTTTCGTTAACTGCAGTTGCCGGCGCCTGCCGGACTCGAGCGCCAATTGCTGGGACTGCAAAGCATCCATCCGCGACAAACGCCCGACGGACTGCTGATCCAGCGTCACCGTGCCCGCTGATTCGCGCGCGGTATCAGCGGTTTCCGCCAGTTCCTGCTGTAAAACGAGTAAGCGTTCGCGGAATATTGTTGTATCGAGTGTCATCACTTACATCGTCAACAGTATCTTGCCGCTGTGCTCACCACTCTTCATTCGCACGTGCGCCTGCTCAACATCGGCCAGCGGCCAGACACTATCGATCACCGGCTTAAGCTGACCACTGTCATAAAGCGGCAATACGGTTTCGGTAATTTCACGCGCCATCACCGCCTTGCTGGCGAAATCCTGCGCGCGCAAACTGGAACCGGTCAGGGTCAGGCGCTTCATCAATACCGGCGCGAAATTTACTTCGGCTTTAAAACCGCGGACAAAGGCAATAAACACGATACGCGCTTCCGGCGCCGCCACCGCAATATCTTTGTTGATAAAATCGCCACCGGCGATATCGAGTATCACATTGACACCGGCACCGCCGGTCTCTGCCTGCAACACATCAGCAAAGTCTTCGTCGCGATAATTTACCGCGCGCACAGCGCCCAGTGATTCACAGAACGCACACTTCTCTTTGGTGCCGGCGGTTGTATATACCGTTGCCCCCAAGGCCCGCGCTAAGGGAATAGCGGTGGTACCGATACCGCTGGCGCCGCCGTGGATTAATACCCGGTCACCACGCCGCATCGCACCACGTTGAAAAATATTGTGCCAAACCGTAAACAGTGCCTCCGGCAGCGCCGCTGCCGTCACCAGATCCATGCCCTCTGGCACACGCAATACCTGCCCCGCAGGAACCGCGGCATATTCTGCATAGCCTCCGCCGTGAGTGAGTGCACACACCTTGTCACCGGCGCGCCACTGTTGAACATTTTTGCCGACTGCGACCACTTCTCCCGATACTTCCAGCCCCATCACCGGCGACGCATCGGCCGGTGGCGGATAGAGTCCGATGCGCTGCAACAGGTCGGCGCGATTGAGCCCGGCCGCCGCAACTTTGATCAATACCGCGTCATCACCACAGTCGGGAAGCGGGCCGCTCTGTAACTGCAGACTCTTCGCCTCGTCGTCGGCAATGGCAACAAACCGTGCCTGTGCGGGCAGCGCGCTCATACATAATCTCCTCAGATTGCAGTGTCGTGTTTTTCGTCGCTACCCTACCACGGGTAACTGCGACGCTCTTTAAACAGCCCGCCGTTGGGCCCATCCTCGGGCAGTGTCGCCAGCCACACCGCGGTATCTGCGCCTGCGGCCACCGTCAGCGGCGCATCGTCACCGCCGATCTCGGTTTTCACCCAGCCGGGGCAGGCCGCATTGATCAATACATTGTCATCGTCCTGTAACTCGATACCGAGTAACGCTGTCAGCATATTCAGCGCGGTTTTTGAGGAGCGGTAGCCGAGCGTCGCGCTGAACTGCAGGCCTTCGAAAGAGCCGAGCTCGCTGGACAGATTGACCACACGGCCATAACCGCGGGCGCGCATGCCGGGCACAAACGCCTGACATAAGCGCAGCACGCCAAACAGGTTGACCTCCAGCGTATCGCGCCAGACATCCACCTCAAGCGCCAGCGGCGACACCCATTTATCGAGTGCAACACCGGCGTTGTTCACCAGAATATCGATGTCGTCGGCTTGCGCGCGCAGCGCGTCGACCGATGCCTGTGAGGTGACATCGAGCGCGACCTTCTGAATATCTGCACCGGCGGCGATCGCCGCATCGAGCTCCGGGGCTGCATCCGGGTTGCGCGTGCCGGCCAGCACCCGAATGCCCTGCGCCGCGAGCTGGCGCGCGATTTCCAGACCGATGCCGCGGTTCGCACCGCTGACCAGCGCCACTTTCTGCTGCTGCATATCCACCTTCATCTTGCCCCAAAAAGCTTAATGTTATATCTTTATGGCTTTAGGATACACCCCGATAGGATATACCCATGGTCGACTACTACGGTTACCGGAAGAAGTTTGCAGTACTGGTTCCCTCCACCAACACTGCGGTGGAAACCGAGTACCACATGATGCGACCCGAGGGCGTGGTACTGGCGACACGCGGCTGCGTCATTCCGAATTTACCGGTGACCGACGAAGCCAGCTTTGTCGCACTGGTGGAGTCGATCGGCAACGCCACCGAGCAGGGCCTGCGCGACGCCTTAAGCGTTCAGCCCGACCATGTGATCTTCGGCTACTCCGCCGAGACCTTCTGGGATGGCAAGAACCGCTCGGACCGTGAGTTTAAAAAGTACAACGACATCGCCCAGGAAGTCGCGGGCATCAATATCACTTTCGGTGCGCAGGCGATACTGGATGCGCTGGCGCTCTACCCCCACGTCAAAAAGATCGGCGTGATTACACCCTATATGCCTGTCGGCGATCAGCAGGTGGTGAAATTTCTCGGCGATATCGGTTATGAAGTCGTACGCATCGACGGTCATAAGTCGGACAGCCCGGTATCGATCGCCCACGAATCCTTTGCCAAATCGCGGCAGTTGCTGCGGCAGATTGACGGTGCGGATGTCGATGCTATTTTGCAGGCGGGTACCAATCTACATTTTGTCGAGCTGGCCGATACGCTGGAGAAAGAGCTGGGCAAACCGGTACTGGCGATCAACGCGCTGACCTTCTGGCACGCGCTGCGCGCCAACGGCATCAACGATCGTATGCGCGGCTTCGGCTCGCTACTGGCCGAACACTAACAACTAGTCGAGTTCGAGACGGGCGAAACCGCCGGTAAGTTCCGCCAGCCGGTCCGATCCGATAAATACGGCAGCCGCCGCGTCCTCCTTCAGCCAGGCATTCAGGAAGCTGGTCGAAACCGCGTTGACCATGCGCAAGGCATCGGTTTGCGGCGCCTGCTCACGCTCCGGGCGGCAGATCAGATTGCCGAGATAGTGATCCATTCCTTCGACAATCAGCGCCACCTTGTTCGGGTCCGGCGCCACATCGTGGGACAGTTTGTGTAAGCGCCAATCCGGCCAGAATTGTGCGTTTACATCCCAAGTACCGGTGGTCACCAACATCGGCCGGTCGATAGCTTTCCAGCTGTTTTCATTAATAATTTCAAACATGGGTCCGGGCGGCGACAAGGCCACCGCAACCAACACCCGTTCATCCGCTGCCCCCAGTCGCTCGCCGTCTTCGATAGCCACCGCGCCGATAAATTGTTGCGCGGTAAAGGCGCCGAAGGAATGTCCGGTGACCGCGATACGGCTGGCATCCATCTGCAACTGCGGATCCGCCACCTGCGCCGCTATGTCGGGCAGATCGGCAAGAATCCGGCGCACATCATCGAGTCGTTCTGCAATCAGCCCCATCTGACCGTAGCGCAGGCTGTTAAAGATGCCCCGCGCCATACTGGTACCGTCGAGATGGGTTGGCGCTATCACGATGTAACCGTGACTTACCCAGTGGCTTAACACCGCATCGTATTTTTCCCGGTCCGACCAGTTACCGTGTGAAAACACCAACACCGGAAACGCCACCTCTTGCCCGCCTACGGCCGGGTAAATTACCCGCATCGGCAGCTCGCGATAGATACCTGACGCCGGCAACACCACCGGATCACGAATAACCGGCTGCCAAGGACCGGGCTCAATTGACGGGATACGTTGTAACTGTGCCTGAGCAACAGACAACGGCGCTGCCGGCGGCAATTCGAGCTCGCCGCCGCAAGCGGTGATCAGCACGATGAAAAGCGTAATTACAATTCGGCGGGGCAGAATCATGCTGCGGTATCGCTTGTTAGTTTAGTCATCGCTGCGAACGTGCCTGCGTTGAAGAAATTTTTCCACCAACTGCGCGGCTTCCGGCGCCTCCACCGGCAACAAGTGACCGACGCCGGGCAGTGCGAATTTTTCAATGGCCACGGCGTTAGGCATCGCCGCTGCCAATGCATCCATCTGCGTCACCGGCAACTGCGGATTGTCTTCACCCCATAAAATCAGCGTTGGCTGCGTTATGCGTGCGAGCACCGGATAAGGGTCACCGGCATCGAAGCTTGCCATCCGCTGCATTTCGGCCTGACGGTTGCCGGTGTGGCGCTGCATGTCATGAAAGCGTTGCACCAACACCTCATCGACGCGGTCATCGCGAATCACCATCCACTCGATAAACGCGCGCCAGGCCCGGGTTGGCACCAGATACAATATCTTGTATGCCCAATCGGGAATCGCCGCCGCATTGCGGTTGCTGCTCTGCGCCTTGGGCAACCCGCCGGAGTTAATCAGCACCAGTTTGTGCACCGGCGTATCGGCCTGCGCCGCCAGATGGAAAGCCATATTGCCGCCCAGCGATGAACCTGCAACCGCAACTCTGTCCAGCTGCAAATGCGCGAGCAGACCGCGGATCAATTCGAGATCCCTTGTCATTGAGTAGTCGCCGTCAGGCTCGGGACCGGTCAGCCCGTGTGAAGTCATATCAAAACGCACGACATAAAAACTGCCGGCCAGCCGTGCCGTCCAATCGTCCCACATGCGGGAATCGAAATAGTGGGAGTGAATCAGAAGCAGTGCCGGTGCCAGCGGATCGCCGTCAAGGCGGTAGTGCAAACTCACGCCGTCAAGCATCACGCTTTGTACATTGGCATCGCCGTACTTGCCGATTAATGCTGCACGATCGATATCCCTATAGGCAAACGCCGCAAGGGCGGAGTAAATCAAAGCCGCGACCAGTATCAGCAGGGCTAATGCCGCCAGCAGCTTTGCCGCAATTTTAATCAGCCGCATTGCCCGCGTCAGCCGCCCATCATCGCTTTCAATCCGGCACTCATTTCATCGAGTACTTTGGAGATAGCCGCATCCTTTTGCATCTGCTGCCAGCGTGCCGCCAACAGCGGCGTGGCACCGAAGGGATCCGGCTCACCGAACATGGGTGCCAGCGTGTTGATATAAAACAGTACCGGCGCGAACACACAGTCTGCCAGTGTCGTCTGCGCCGGTATCTGTGCAGCGCGCCAAAACTCTTCGATGCTTTGTAATGCCAGATGCAGCGCAGCGAGATCATCCGCCACGCCGTCTTTATTCATACCCTGCTGCAGCCGCTTGAACAGCGGGAATAACATAGTGGCCAGATAATTATCGCAGGCGAGAAACAAGCTCTGCTGTTGTGCCCGCGCCACATCATCTGCCGGCAACAGCGTACCCTCAGCAAAGCGTGCCTCGAGAAAATTGATAATCGCCAAGGACTCAACAATAACGCCGCTACCGGTATCCAGCGCTGGCACCTTGCCGGAATGCGCCGACTGCTTAAATTCATCGGAGCCGATACCACCGGGGGGTATGACAATATCGACCGGCAATTGACGCAGGTAGATTTGCGCGCGCACCCGCGCCGCATAAGGCGAATGCGGAATACTAAACAGCTTCATGGCAGCCACTCCTGATTAACCGATAAGATGAACGCCGAGGGCGGCGTTCACAAATAATCCTACCCAGATGCCGTATACCCAGGGCCGGCAGCGTGCCAGCGAACGCTCCAGCGTTTCGTTGATTTCATCGCTGGCGCCCTCGGTCATCAACCGCGCAAAAGCGGGAATATAAGGCCGCAGGTTGATGCGGATCATAATGCCGCAACCGACCAGCGCGGCGAATACGATTAACTTCCAGGCCACCCAGTCCGCGCGGATCAGCGATGCGTCTGCGAGACCGGACACCGCCCAGACCAGCAGGCCGATCACCACGGCGATGCGCATATACAAATCGAACTGCGCCAGTTTTGCCGTAAAGGCGTCACCCTCGCGGAAATACAGCACCAGCACGTTGTTCAGCCACAGCACCGCCAGCAGCCAGACCGCGACCAGTGCCCATAGCGGCATCACGAGCAGCTGCATCAGCCACGCCATATGAATACCCAAGGGCAGAATCAGCGGCATCGCAATTTTGGGGCCCTGATCGCAGGCCAGCATGATTTTTACCGCGATCCCCCGGGCCTCGGGGCTCAGCTCGCGCTTCACCGAATAATTGCTGGCGATATAGGTGCCAAGGTCACCGCCGAGCCAATACACAAAGGCGACGATGTGTGCGAGTTGCAGCAACGGGAGTTCGTTCATCAGCGACTAATTCCTTAGAGTTGTTCTATTAGCTTATCATTATATCTTTTGTCGCAGAACTAAAACCGGGCATAAAAAAGGCCCGGTGGGTCAGCACCGGGCCTGGTCACAATACCTGGGCAGATATGTGAGTTATGAATACGCGCGTGGCAGCGTTACTGGATCACGTTCAGATTGGTTACCACACCGTTTTTCGCATCGGCTTCGCACACCGCACGGTAGCTGTCGGCGCCGGCAGGCAGTACTTTCAACGTCACCACCGGTGATTTCCGATGCCCGGAAATGCCTTTAAATTTCACCCGCACCGGCTGCTCGGCACTGCCGAACTGCGCCAGCGCTTCTGCCTTGCAAAGCTGTGCGGCGCGTTCGCTGCTAGTCGCGGCCTGGGTATTGAGTGCAGCACCGCTGACTAAGGCGGCAAACGTAATAAATTTGATGAACTGGGCGGCGGTAGTATTCATGGCGATATTCCTCGGTTTGGTCTGTGACCCGGCAGCGGATCGTTCGGTTCGCGGCGGGTACCGATGGTCCCCGTGTGCGATGCCATGCAATCTAGTGCTTTTATTTTTGCAGGTATATATACTGAACGGCATATTAAATATGCATTTTTGCAACCGAGGCCGCCGCCATGACCCCTAACCCGACCAACCCGCTCAATTGGGATGATGTCCGTTTCTGTCTGGCGGTGATTAACGAAGGCTCAGTCAGTGCCGCCGCGAAGGCGCTCGGTGTCAACCAAACCACCGTGTCGCGGCGTATCTCGGCACTGGAAAGCGAACTCGCCGTCACCCTGTTCGACCGATCAACCAGCGGCTGGCTGCTCACCGCCGCCGGGGAATCGATTCACGCACTGGCCGAACAAATGCGCGAACAGGCGCATGCGATCCAGCGCAGCCTCACCGGCGGGCAGCAGGAGCTCAGCGGCAAACTGCGGGTAACCGCCGTCGATGTGTGCCTGCAAAGACTGCTACTGCCGGGACTGCGGGCGTTCGCCGATAAATACCCGGATATTCAGATCGAACTGCTGGCATCGGAGGAAACATTTGATCTGGCGGTGCAGCAGGCCGATATCGCGTTCCGGAATACCAACAATCCGCCCCCGAACGTGGTCGGCAAACGCATATCAAATTTCGCGCTGGGGGTTTATGCGCGCCCTGAGGTCTACGAACAATATCAACGTGACCCCGCCTCCGTGAGCGCTATCTGCTGGCGCGAGAATGTCCTCGCACCGACCTGGCTGGAGAGGACTTTCGCCGAGCTGAACGTGCGTTACCGGGTGAATTCACTGAACGTCATGCACGATATGATTGTCGGTGGTTTTGGTATCGGCCAGCTACCCTGCGCCATGGGTGACGGCTCCCGCGAGCTGATTCGCCTGCCGAATCCGCATCAGGAGGCGGGGCTGGATTTTTGGGTACTGTCCCATATCGATCTACGCAACAATGCCCGTATCCGGATATTCAGAGAGTTTATGCTCGACTATATCCAGCCGTTTATTCCCCTGATCGAGGGCAAGGGC